>NZ_LNUO01000117.1:0-3938 GCF_001462175.1 Psychrobacter sp. ENNN9_III | reverse complement strand
TTTGTCTAATAATCTGTCTATAAGATGTCTTTGTTATTGCGTTTGGCTTTTTTGACGTCACGATAAGTTGCAGTACTTTTTTGACGTCACGATAAGTTGCAGTACAAATCAAAACCAGTACACCAAGCGTAATCGCAGGCCAAATTAAAATATATAAGCCATAAATAAAGACGTTGTCCATGATATCTCCTTATAGTATTTATAAATATGGTATTTAAAAGCAATCAACGGTCAGCTATCTATCTACCGACCATCGTTGCCTAACCATCATTACCTAAGATGATCTATACTTTCGCATTTGATGCTTTTGTTACTTTAGCTTTTTTATCATAATTACCAACACGCTCTTTGATCTTTAGCTTTTTTATCATAATTACCAACACGCTCTTTGATCAGATCAAAATCAAAACGTTCATTACCCATCAAGCTGACGACTACACAGACGATGGTACTAGCACCATAAGCCGTTAGTGAGGCGAGTAAGACCATATATTGACGTAAGAAGCCAGTAGCGAAGATGAGCATCAATACCAGCGTAATGGCTGCCGCTAACATACCGATTTTACGGCCTAAGAAGCCAAATACCATTAGTCCAATCACGACTGCGGCGCCAACACTTGCCAATACTTCAAAAAATAAAGCTGTGTAACCAGTGATCGGCAAAAGCTCAAAGCGAGCAATGCAGAAAAACAGCAAACCGATAATGACAGCGGAGGTAAAAGCAGTATTGGTCACGCGACTCCAAAACACACTAGCGATTACAGGGAAGACAATAGCACCCCATAAGGCACCTACGAAAACCAGCATCACTAAAATATCTAGCTTGAAGCTAGCAAAGATTAGACCGAGAGCGGTAGCAATGATCATCGTACTACGACCAACTAGCATCATGGTCTTAGGTTTGACTTTACCTCTAGCGATGTTTTTACCGTATACATCTGCCATCATAATGGTCGATAATGCCGACAAATCCGAATCAGCAGTTGATGATAACGAGCCAATGACTAAGATAAAGAATAGGGCGATAAATACAGGGTGCAAATAAGTACTGACCATTTGCGGGATCAAGTTGTTCATATTGCCATCAAGAGGTTCGATACCAATGGTTAAGGCCATCAAACCAATCATACCAAGACCGATGACGATGCCTGCATAGCCAACTGTGGCAGTAACGAATGTGGCTTTAATCTTGGTTTTATCAATCGCAAATAAGCGCTGCGTAATGGTTTGATTACCGATAGCATAAGCCAATACGGCAACGAAATAAGGCGCACCTTGTTGGAAAAAGGCTTCAGACGAAAAGAAGTTCTGCTGCTCAAGCGTCAACTTGGATAGACCGCTTACCATAACTTCGGGTCCACCCATTGCAAACAATACTGCTGGGATAATAACGATACCAATGGCCATAAGCGCAACTAATTGGGCAAAGTCAGTAAAGACAGAGGCACGAAACCCTGAAGTTAGAGTATAGCTCAGTACCCCGACACCCGCGATCATCACACCTGTTTGGAACGATAACGGTGATAATACGGACACCAACGCCCCAGCCGCAGTGAAATTGACCATCAAGCTAATTAAGCTGCCCATAAGGTTAGATATGGCTAAAATTAATTGGCTTGATGAGCCATGGCGGGCGTGAATAAGCTCACCTAACGTATGACCATCGGGCGCAAGCTCACGAAAGCGCATACCAAAAGGGTAGATGAATAAAATCATCAGCGCGCCCCAAAAGCCATAATGTATCGGCCCTGATACGCCATATTTATAGCCAGAAGTGGCTGCGGCATAAAATGATGCTGCCCAAATCCAGGTGGCAGTCATACTGGCTGCACCCATACCAAAGCCGACACCATGACCTGCGACCATAAAGCCTGACGTCGTCTCTTTGTCCTTTTTAATTAACAATGATAATAAATAGGTGCCACCATAAAACGCTAACAACAATAAAATAATAGTCAACGATGAAAATTGGAACAATGACTCAGTTTTCAAATTCATACCTCGCGATTGTTTTAGATAAAAAAAGTTGGTACTACGCTTTATAGTCCCAACTAATTATGAATTGAGTAATCAGACTGATACTGCTATTGCCACACAAATCTGTTGTTTCGTTAACAGTCAGTCAGCAAAACATGCGATGAAGAAGCTATATACCAAGAACCAAACGTCAAACAATATGGGGCACAGTAAACAGTAGCCCCCATAATGACTGGCGTCTAATAATGGAGTTACCATCACGCTCATACAGTCGCATGTCATAGTAGATGTTACGGATAAGTACTTGTTAATAAAGTACTAACGAACACGAAATAATAACCAATACTTCGTATCAGACATAGACAGCTAAAGTTGGCACTCATTTTTTATGCAAAATCTTTTCTTAGTAACATTTAAACTTTGAACATATTAATGATGTGAGAGCCATTTAACCGCTATAAGCAAGTTGACTAAATAAAATACTAGCCAATAGCATGTGAAAAACGAGTGAATAGTGTTTGACGCTGCATAAGTCTAAAACTAACGTTCTATACTATTCACCAATAAAACTTACAAATAAAACGACATCCATGTTAAATATAAGTAACATTTACGTGCCACAAGAGTAACACTAATAACCCTCAAATCTCAAGTTTATGAATAATCTTATGGTTTAATAGTGGGTGACGGCCAAGTTTTGGTCGTAAGTGATAATTTTATCTACGTCAATATTTCTTATAAGAGTTATCAGAGAATTTACAACATCTGAGAAGCAATACTGATTGATGACTGGGATTTTAGTCGCAAAATAGGTACAATACCTTGCTTACTACAGTGTCTGCTTTTTAAGGAGTTTATTAGCATAATTGCTACCTCAATTGTCCTGATGATGTGCAAAATGCGGGATATATACGCTCATAGTAAGCCACTGCTCTCCTGTGTTTACTGAGCAAAATAATGGCCGACACTGTTTCCCTCTTATTTATTGCTTTATTTATTGGAGTTACCATGTCAAATGCCTCGTCAACTAAGACGACGATGACGTCAGATAATCAATCTGCCACATTATTAGACGGCAAAGCACTTGCTAAGCAAATAGAGCAAGAGTTGCGTACACGCGTTGATACTCTCAAAGAGAAGACTGGTCGTACGCCAAGTTTGGCAACGATATTGGTTGGTGATGATCCTGCCTCTGCCACTTATGTGCGTATGAAAGGTAATGCCTGTAAGCGCGTCGGTATGGATTCAATTCGAGTTGAGATGCCAAGTACGACGACCACAGAGCAGCTCAAAGCCAAGATAGATGAACTTAATAACAATCCAGATGTCCATGGTATATTGCTACAGCATCCCGTTCCTGATCATGTTGATGAGCGTGCATGCTTTGAGCAGATTGATTTGGCAAAAGACGTCGATGGGGTCACTTGTCTTGGGTTTGGTCGTATGGCGATGCAGCAGTCTGCTTATGGTTCATGTACGCCGCAAGGCATCATGCATTTATTGGAACACTATAATATAGAGCTTGCAGGTTTGGAGGCAGTGGTCGTAGGGCGTAGTGCCATCTTGGGTAAACCAATGGCGATGATGCTATTAAATGCCAACTGTACAGTAACCATGTGCCATTCAAAAACACAGGATTTGGCTGCGCATATTAAGCGTGCTGATATTGTCGTTGGAGCCGTAGGTGTACCTGAGCTGATCAAAGCAGAATGGATCAAAAAAGGGGCTGTGGTCGTCGATGCAGGTTTTCATCCAACCGATAATGGCGGTGTCGGTGACATCGAATTACAAGGTATTGAGCATATCGCTAGTGCTTATACGCCCGTTCCAGGTGGCGTAGGTCCAATGACTATCAATACATTGATTCGTCAAACGGTGGAAGCTGCTGAAAAGTCAGCAGGTTTATAAATAAGGCCAATGCGCTAAAAAATTTAGAAAGTATAAAAAAGGGCTAACCATGT
>NZ_LNUO01000116.1:0-7135 GCF_001462175.1 Psychrobacter sp. ENNN9_III | reverse complement strand
AAATAACGTTATTTGGTAGATTTATTTACTAACTTTATTGGTAGTTATGCTCAACAAATCCTATCGTTAATCGATAGGAGCAAGTAACTCTAATAAAGCTTCAACGCTACTTGAGCGTGTAAGCTTTGGATTGATAACGACGCCTAGATAGCGCTGTAGCTCAATATTATCAGCCATGTTAATACGTTCTAAATCTTGACTAATTAACGTCTGCGGTAGTACAGACCAACCAAGTCCCACTGATACGAGCATACGAATGGATTCTAGAGGGTTAGTACTCATTGTTGCATAAGGTTTTAGATTGTGTTTGGCGAACTCAGCCAAAGTAATTTGACTGGTAAAAGTATTAGCCGAGGGCAAAATAGCAGGATAGTGGGCCAACTGCTCTAAAGTTACATTAGTCTTTGTGGCTAAAGGCGATAACGTACCTGTCATAAAATATAGTGGATCCGACCATAGCGTATGATAAGTTAGGCGCTTGTCATAAACAGGCGGTAACGTTAAAAAAGCCAAAGATAAGTTACCATCGAGCACTGCTTTGTGCGCTTCTTCTGAATCGACAAAATGAACTTCGAGCTGTACTGCAGGATAACTTTGAATAAAGTGTTTTAATACTGGTGCAAGATGATGCAAGCCAATGTGATGACTTGTACCAATGACCAATTTACCAGAGACCATTTGCTTAGAGTGTTGCAAGTTTATTTTAAAATTCTCATAATCTTCTAGCCAGCGTTTGGCATGTGGTAGCATCTCACTTGCTGCTTGTGTCGGTACAATACCTCGGCCTACTGTATCAAATAAGATAATATTGAACTCGTCCTCTAGATTTTTGATACGTTTGCTGACAGCAGGCTGAGTGATAAATAGCTTTTCTGCTGCGCCTGAGATGCTGCCTGTTTGCATAACGGTCACAAACGTCGTCAAATTAGTGGTATTCACACCGATGTCCTTAGCTTTAAAAGAAGCTATAAATAAAAGTTGGCTTATCTATTCGTTATGTATTAGAAATAAAAGTTTGTGAATAGATAAAAATCATCAATTATTATTATAGAATTAGGCTGCTATAATCACAAGGTATCAAAGCACTTTTTGATGTTTTTATTTTAATCACTTGATAACTTATTGATAAATGATGTTCAAATAAAACATTCGCTGTCAAAGTAAACTAAGAACAGACTATAAGTATAAATAAGTAACTTTAAGCGTTTAAAACGTTTAGCATCCAACAGAGACAGCAGCGCTTTATTATAGATAATTAGCAATTAACAAAGGATAGCAACATGGCCGGTCACACGTTATACGACAAACTTTGGAATGCGCATGAAGTCACAAAGCGCGATGATGGTTCGAGTTTAATTTATATCGATCGTCATTTATTGCATGAGGTGACAAGTCCGCAGGCATTTGAAGGATTAGAGCTTGCTAATCGTACCCCATGGCGTTTGTCAGCTAACATTGCTAGTCCTGATCATAACGTACCTACAGTGGTCAAAGAGCGACTTGAAGGGGTCTCTGGTATCAAAGACGAGGTATCACGCTTGCAGGTCGTAACTTTAGATGATAACTGTGCTAAGTTCGATATTGCTGAATTTACAATTAACGATACTCGTCAAGGTATTTTGCATGTGGTTGGGCCAGAACAAGGCTTGGTACTTCCAGGCATGACGGTAGTGTGTGGTGATTCACATACTGCAACCCATGGCGCGCTTGGCTGTCTTGCTCACGGCATTGGTACCTCTGAGGTGGAGCATGTACTTGCAACCCAGTGTTTGATCACCAAAAAAATGAAAAACATGCAAATCCGTGTGAATGGTGAGCTTGGTGCTGGCGTGACTCCAAAAGATGTGGTTCTTGCCATTATTGCCAAGATTGGGACTGCTGGTGGCAACGGTCATGCAATTGAGTTTGCAGGCAAAGTATTTGAAGATATGAGTATGGAAGGGCGCATGACTGTCTGCAATATGGCAATTGAGGCAGGCGCACGCGTGGGTATGGTAGCTGTAGATGACACAACGATTGACTATGTCAAAGGTCGTCCTTATGCCCCAACGGGTGAGCAGTGGGAGCAAGCAGAGGCCTATTGGCGTACATTGTATTCGGACGACGATGCTCAGTTTGACACGATTATAGAGATTGATGGAAGTCAGATTGCACCGCAAGTGTCTTGGGGCACATCACCTGAGATGGTTGTCGATATTACTCAGTCGGTACCTACACCTGATCAGGCTGCTGATGAGACGCAACAAGAGGGTTGGTTACGTGCTTACACTTATATGGGCTTAAAAGCAGGCCAACCGATCACTGATATCCAACTTGATCGGGTGTTCATAGGTTCTTGTACCAATTCACGTATAGAGGATTTGCGGGACGCAGCAGCAGTGATTAAGGGTCGTAAAATTGCAGATACGATCAAAGAAGCCATCGTAGTAGCAGGCTCTGGACAGGTGAAACTACAAGCCGAAGCTGAAGGGTTAAACACGCTATTTACTGATGCAGGTTTTGAGTGGCGAGAGCCAGGATGTTCGATGTGCCTTGCGATGAATGCAGATAAGCTTGAACCAGAGGAGCATTGTGCATCGACGTCTAATCGTAATTTTGAGGGTCGTCAAGGTACTGGCGGACGTACGCATCTGGTCAGTCCAGCGATGGCCGCCGCCGCCGCTTTGGCAGGTCACTTTGTGGATGTACGTACATTTTAGTTGACAGACAAATGCGTTGTTCAAACCACGCAGCCTTTACAATGCGTCTTATGCTGATTGTATAAAATTATTCATTTGTGTTGATAATAAAGAATGGATTGGTTTATTCGTCAGTATCAATTAATACTATTGAAAATACGATAGGAACTATTATGCAAGCTTATAATACTCAAACTGGTATCGTCTGTCCGCTAGATCGCGCAAACGTCGATACTGATCAAATTATCCCTAAGCAGTTTTTGAAGTCTATTAAGCGTACTGGTTTTGGCGTCAACCTATTTGATGATTGGCGTTATTTAGATGAAGGCTACCCAGGTCAGGACAATAGCACGCGTCCACTAAATCCAGATTTTGTACTGAATCAGCCGCGTTATCAAGATGCTGTTATTTTACTTGCGCGCAAAAACTTTGGCTGCGGTTCTAGCCGCGAGCATGCGCCTTGGGCATTGTCCGAGTATGGCTTTCGTACGGTTATCGCCCCAAGTTTTGCTGATATTTTTTACAATAATTGCTTTAAAAATGGCATGTTGCCTATCATTTTGGAGGAAGCAATTGTCGATAAGTTGATGAAAGAAACTTTGAAAACTGAAGGTTATGAGTTAAGCGTAGATTTGGAGAGACAAGTCGTTATTGATCCTACTGGACAAGAATACTCTTTTGAAGTTGATGATTTTCGTAAACACTGTTTGTTGAATGGTTTGGACGATATCGGGCTTACTTTACAGCAAAGTGATGCGATTAATGCTTATGAGCAGCAAATGCAACAAAAGACGCCTTGGATATTTAATCAAGTTAAAGCATAAACATAAGTTTCTAAAGTTTTGTAAATCAATATCTAATAAGAGCAAGTTGTTCAACAATACAACGTTGAGTTATCGTAACAAAATGACTAGAATGAAAGGTAATTTGTTATCACTATGAAATAGTAGTCATCATTATGAATAAAAAACGTATTGCTGGATTTATAAGTGTCTCTATAGCATCAAGCTTGCTACTGTCAGGTTGTCAGCTACTAACAGGTTATCAGCAAATAGATGGTGCAGAAAGCGCTGACAAATGGGCAGGTAAGATTGAACCAATAGCTGGGGAAGTAAACATCGCTTGTTCAGGAACTTATCATTGCGAAATTATGCAAATAGACCAGACTTCGGTTATTGCGCCAGATACTCATAAGCCAGTAGATCCTAAAATGTTAAGTGTGGTCAATACGGATGATGAGATTGTTGACCGTACAAAAAATGTGCTATTCGTACCCTTAAAGAATCAGCATTCTGTCAAGGTTGTACCTTTATCAGAATCTGGTATAGCTGGAATGACGAACTACTATGCACGGGTTAAACCTGCAAAACGTGAAGTGCATATAAACTTTTATCCTGAAAATAATATGGGTTATGTTGAACGCTTTGCCATGATTCATGAGTTTGTAGAGCCGGACACTTATCTGCTCCGTGCTTATCGCAAAAAGCCTAGTCAAGATACGGGCAGTTTATTGGACACAGCGTCGCCCAATCCTCTATGTATTGATCTTATTCAAAACAATAGTATTAAGCGTCAGTTTTGCAAACAGGTGAATAATGAAAGTCAGGGTGAGTTTGTAGAAACGAATGTAATAAATCAAATAAAGCAATCAACACAAACAGCGCAGACAAAGACGAAGGTTTAATATTGTTTCATTTGACCTATTAACTTAACGTCATATTTCATGAACATAGATCGGATAAAGCAATACTAGACGCTTGTCTTTTCTTTTTTACCTATTAACAAGGATTAGTATGGCAACGATTTTAACATTAGCTGGTGATGGTATTGGTCCTGAAATTATGACCCAAGCCATCGATGTACTGCAAGCCGTCAACAAGAAGTTTACGTTAAACTTAACTCTTGAGTCTGGATTGATTGGAGGGTCGGCTATCGATGCAACTGGTGAACCATTACCAGAGAAAACACTTAGCCAAGCACGAGCAGCAGACGCAGTATTGTTAGGAGCGGTTGGAGGTCCTAAATGGGATGCTATTGAACGTAGTAAACGTCCTGAGCGTGGCCTGCTCAAAATTCGTAGTGAGCTTGGTTTATTTGCCAACTTACGTGTTGCCAAGCTTTATCCGCAATTGGCGAATGCTTCTAGTATTAAAGCTGAAATCATCTCAGGTCTAGACTTGCTAATCGTTCGTGAGCTAACGGGTGGTATCTATTTTGGTGAACCACGCGGTATTCGTACTTTGGATAATGGTGAACAGCAAGGCTATAACACCATGGTTTATAAAACCAGCGAGATTGAGCGTATCGGGAAGGTTGCTTTTGATTTGGCGCAAGTTCGTGCTAAAGCAAATGGGACACCTGCAAAAATATGTTCGGTAGACAAAGCAAACGTCTTGGAAGTTACTGAGCTTTGGAAGCAAACCATGATTAACATGCAAGAGACACAGTATTCTGACGTTGCGCTTAGTCATATGTATGCAGACAATGCTTGTATGCAGCTGATTCGTGATCCAAAACAGTTTGATGTTATAGTAACGGGCAATATGTTTGGTGATATTTTATCCGATGAAGCGGCGATGCTGACAGGTTCTATTGGTATGCTGCCATCGGCCAGTCTTGATGAAGATGGTAAAGGGATGTATGAGCCTTGCCATGGTTCAGCACCTGATATCGCTGGACAAGACAAAGCCAATCCACTAGCCACGATACTCTCTGTCGCTATGATGCTACGCTATACTTTTAAGCAAGAAAAAGCCGCTCAGGCTATTGAACAAGCGGTCAGTGATGTCCTTGATGATGGCTTACGTACGGTCGATATTTTAGATAGTAGTGAAGCTGACTTACGACAAGTAGGGTGTAAAGAGATGGGTCAGGCAGTATTGGCTAAGCTAGTATAGATAAATCTATACCAATACAGTTAAAGGTATAAAGCGACATTCCACAGTCTTTTTTAAGTATTACAAGCCCATAAATTGCTCAGCAGTTTATGGGTTTTTTATGATTCACAATATTTAGATCATAGCTTTTAAACTAATAAGCTACGTTATGAAGTATTTTTAACATAGGAACTATAAGACTAGATGTTTGTTAACATAAGTCTGTTATATTATACGATGTTATTGTGACATGATTACATTTGCTCGAAAAATAAGTAGAGATATTATTTTTATAAAAATACTTATAGGAATAGATAATTATAACCTTGTTAGGCTTTTATCATGAGCGAAAAATACAACAATGCTCTTAATATGTTGATAATAAAAAGATAAGGAATAAAACATGCGTAAATCGAAAGTTTCAAGTATTGGGGCGTTAGGACTAACTATAGCGTTATTAATGAATCCAAGTTTTGCTGCTAATCCTAATGCTGGTGATAACAGTAAGTTTGTTAGTAGTGATGTTAGTCCGGTTACCAATGGAGTCAGTCAAAAGCTTGCTGGAGATAGTGATACGGTGACTTCATTGAACAAGCTATTGCCTACTATTAAGTATACGACAAATAACTTACCAAAGTTTGCTCAAAAGGTGAATAGCGATAGTTGGCAGAAAGGGGTAAAGGTAAATCGTAGCATGAGTACCAAGCTTCAAGCTTTGCTGAACTGGAACCAAAGTAGTGTTGGGCCTGTAGATGGTTATTGGGGTAAGAACTCTCGAAAAGCCATGCAAGCGTTCCAAAAATCTCGTGGTTTAAAGGTGACGGATCATCTCAACGACGAGACATGGCAAGCATTAACTAGCAACAAAAAGCTTATGTCTCAGCCTGTATTGGTTAGCTATAAGCTAAATGATGCTGATGTGAATGTGAAAACCACTAGTATTCCTGCCGGTGCAGAAGCTAAAGCTAAGCTTGAAGGTATGTACTATGAAAGCGTCAGTGAAGCATTAGCAGAAAAGTTCCATATGAGTGAGAAGTATCTTAAAACTCTCAACCCGAATGCTAAGTTTGAGGCTGGAGAAACCATCACTGTTTATAATCCAGGTAATCCAAACACCAAGCCTGTAAGCCGAGTAGTCGCTGATAAAGCGACTGAAACTTTATATGCTTATGATGAGCAAAATAACTTGGTCGCCAGTTATCCAACGACTGTCGGTAGCACAGAAACACCCTCACCGTCAGGTACGCATAAAGTTGAAGTCAAAGTCCATAAACCTAACTACACTTATACTGGTGATGATGGCGATCAGTCGATTATTCCACCAGGGCCTAATAATCCGGTAGGTATAGTGTGGATAGGGCTGAGCAAGCCTACGTATGGCATTCACGGTTCACCGGATCCAGCACGTATTAGTAGACAAGCATCATCAGGATGTGTAAGGTTGACCAACTGGGATGCTTTAGCATTATTAGGTACGATCAAAGATGATGCAACAGTAGAGTTTAAGTAATCTCCAAACCCTAGGTACAAAAATACCGCTCAAGATTGGCGGTATTTTTTTGGCAAAATTAAGTACGATTA
>NZ_LNUO01000115.1:0-9034 GCF_001462175.1 Psychrobacter sp. ENNN9_III | reverse complement strand
TTTTGCCACGGTAAGTAATGCGACCTTTGGTTAAATCATAAGGCGTCATCTCTACCTTAACTTTATCGCCCGTTAAAATACGAATATAATGCTTACGCATTTTCCCTGAGATATGAGCAATAATCTCGTGTCCGTTTTCTAAACGAACTTTAAACAACGTATTTGGAAGGGTGTCAATAACTTCACCTTCAAATTCAATAATATCGTCTTTAGCCATAGTTGGTATCTATCAATGAAAAATAAGCCGATATTATACGTAAGTTTCGATATTAAAGCAACAAATCATTGTTTTTGCTTGACAGTGAGCAAGTGTTATGTATGTCAGTTGACGATGTGTTATTCGGGTAAGTTAAGCCAAAGGGGAGTAAGCGGTGAGACGGGTAACAGCTGTTGGTAACGCTCAGGATAGTAGGCATTGATAAAGTACAGTCCGTCACCGGAGGCAGTGGGCGGGGCAATGGTACGGTCTTTTTTTGCCAAAATAGTTAAAAAGTCTGAAGGTTGTAGCTCATGTCTTCCAACAGCATGTATTGTACCCATCAAGTTACGTACCATATGATGCAAAAAGCCGTCAGCCTGTATGTCAAAGACGATAAACGCGCCATGCGTAAAAAGCTTTGCATGGCTGACAGTACGTATAGGCTGGTTAGATTGACAAGCTGCGGCACGGTAACTGCTAAAATCATGAGTCCCAGCAATATCAGCTGCCACAAGTTGCATTGCGGCCACATCTAAAGGTTCATGAATATGAGTTACTTGATGATTGAGTATGGCAGGACGCGCAGCCTGATTGAGCGTAATGTAACGATAACGACGTGCTATAGCACCAAAACGAGCATGAAAATCTGTTGGCATAGGTTGCACCCAGCGTAGCGCAATATCATCAGGCAGTAGACTATTAATACCGCGTAACCAATTATGGGTTGGACGGTAAGCACAAGTGACAAAATGCGCAATCATGTTGCCGGCGTGGACTCCGGCATCAGTGCGACCTGCTGCGATTACCTCAACAGCTTCGTTAGCGACAGTACTGATGGCTTTTTCTAATACTTCTTGTACTCCTATTACCTCTTTTTGACGTTGCCAGCCTCGATAATTGGTGCCCAAAAACTCGATAGCAATCGCCAAATTATAAGTAGGGGTGTCCTGTTTCTCAGCTTCCATTAATCTTTTAACTTCCATAATAGTCGTAGCGTTTAAAGTGAGCGCTTGTTTGTTGCTTGGCGCTCACAGTTAGCGATTTTTGTTCAAACCTGTACCTGTCTGGTTGACAGTATATGTCCAGCGTTGTCGTCTGCGCGCAGGTGTATCATAACGTAGCAATAACCATAATAACCGCGCGTAGATAGCAGGAATAGTTAAGCGTCCACCAGCGATAACATGATAATCATATTGCCAGCTACCAGCTGCATAACTGTCACTGACTCCGCCAAATGGACATTGGCTAGCACATACCACCATATGACCATGTTCATATGCACGTTTTAATGCACTCGCTAAACTCTCAGAGTAGGGAACATTGCCAGCACCAAAACCTAATAAAATAATACCGCATGGCGGCTCAGTCAACAGTGCCTCTAGTTGACTGCCCAAGATATCAGGCGCATTGGGTAGACAGTATAGCGCATGTATGCTTGCTCGTTTGGCACGCGTTTGGATGTCATCAGTAGCCGTCATTTGGTCATCGAGCCAATGCTGACGACGCGTGTCTGGCAGCTTTTTTACATAACTGTTGTTTGGGTAGCCAGCACGAATATGACCAGTAAAAGCCATAAAGTCATGACTATGAATCTTTTGTACTGTTTGTGCAGGCCATGACTCTCCGCCAAAGCTAATTTTGACGCCAGATTCTCCAGCTGCCGCTAGACGTAGCGACTCACTAAGGTTGCCCCATGCATCGCTATTTGCATCAACAGTGTATGTGTGTAATACATCACTATCTAACAGTGGGCGCATACTACCCGTAATTACCAAACATATATCACTACCTGCAAAAGCTTCTGCCAAAAATGCGCCAAGATAACTCAAAGTATCTGTACCTGTAATGAGTATAAATTGACGACATCCTTTCGAATAGCTATCTAGTATTAACTTATAAAAGTGTACAAAATCGTTTGAAGTTAGCTGACTACTATCTTTAATTAGTGTGTTATCTAACCATGAGAGCTCTGGCAAATAGTTAGTTTGGCTATAATCGGTGAATAGCGTTTGCAAAGCTGGCAAAAAGATATTGGCATCTAGGGGAGCCAATGGACGTCCATAACTACCAAAAGTCCCACCAGCATAAATGAGCTGAATAGCGTTGGATGATCGATTTGTCGAGGTTGAAGGTAATGACATGAGTTTACCGTACTAGAAGTGAGTGAAAAGAATAAAATAGGGTTAATATAAATGATAAACCGCAAAATAGAAACAAGCATCCTATTTTCATAAGATGCTTGTTGATAAACACTTTTTGTTCAAGACACTGTAGAGTAATTTACCTTTATATTAAGCAGTACGCGCTAGCATCTCTCTTGCTTGATTTTGTTGTTCGCTATTACCTTGAGTGACGACTTCATTGAGTAGGCGTTTGGCACTATCGTATTCACCCAGTTGTAAGTACTGACCTGCTAAGTCTAATGTTACCTGACTGCTGTCCAAAGTCTGAACAAAATCGAAATCTGTTGCAAACTGTGCAGCAAAATCACTGTCGGAAGCTGCAAGTGTCGTATCGTTTTGAATATCTACATTGTGATCATTGGTTAAGCTGATATCATTTTCATTCTCTACTGGTGTAACAGCAGTAGGTAAAGTTGCAACTTCATCGAAATCAAATTCGTCATCTATTGATGGAGTATCGTCAATACTCTCATCAGTACTATCGTCAATCACTTCATGAGTCGCTGCTAATTCTAGTTGTGTGTCCTCATTTACAACTGGCTCGTCGCTACTGTCTGTTGTCCCAAGTCCAGCAAAACTGTCTACAGCGTCGTTGCCTGATACCTGAGCATTCTCATTAAGGTTTTCTTGAGTGTCTAATGAGTTTGTAACAAGTGTGGTGTCTTCAACTACTAAGCTGTCTTCAACTACCAAGTCGTCTGTAATCGCCAAGCTATCTTCATCTTCTAGCAATAACCCAAAATCATCATTAGTAGGCTGAGTATTGTCCTCTTGATTAGTAGTAGTGTCTGTCTCTTCAACCAAGTCATCAAAATCTAAAACAAATTCGTCATCCGAGCTGACATCTTGTGACTGGTTATCTTGCGTTTGAGTACCATTAAATTCTAGCTCTGATGAGCTGCTATCATCTGTCATCAAATCAAAATCAAGCATGAAGTCATCGTCAACGTTTATGTTGTTTACGTTTTGATCCTTATCAACATCGTCTATAGTAACAGGCTGCGTACTAGTCTTTTCGTCGCTTGTCTCTTCGGTTATATCAAAGGCACTAACATCATTGTCATCTACTGTAGTCTCATAGCTATTAGCGTTTAGATCGTTGGTTTCTACGTCTGTGCTTTCTAAATCAGCTAACGTAAGGTCAAAATTGTCATCAGAGCTATAATCAGTTTCAGAGACCTTTGGTTGCAATGACAAAGCTTCACTAAATGCTTCGGTATTATCTAAACTGTCTTTATTCGTATTTGACTCAACATCCGTAACGGTCTGTGAGGTAGATAGGTCAAAATCGATACCTTTAAATGCAGCTTCATTATCAGATTCAGGCTTCACCGGTTGATTTTGCGTTTGTTCTTGGTCTAATAAAACTTTGAGTTTGTCCGCATTGTCTATAGCGACTGCATCACCAGACAATTTAATCGTGTTATAAGTTTTGTTAAAATCATCATGTTGATTGAGCGTAGCATGAATATTTAATAGCTTGTGTAATAACTCAGAATCTTGGGGTTTTTCAGTTAAACCTCGTTCAAGGGTTTCAATAGCCTTATCATAACGCTGCTGATCTATAAAACGTTGCGCAACAGTTAATGGATCAAATTTGGTCGCGTTTTGCTGAGCGGGGACTTGTTTTGAATCTATAGTTGCCGTCTTTGGCTTCGATGTCGACGCATGAGCATCTACGTTTTTATTGGTCTTATCCAAGTGTTGTGTGGTCGGTTGTTTGGCTTTATTTTTGCGTAGCACAAGCACCGCTACTAATAAAATTACTACCAGACCTACAATGATATACAGCATATTATCCATAAATACTCCTAAGCCTACGAGCCTTGTTTACAGCATTTTATGCTGAGCAGACAGGCAATTATTGATTGCGTAATTTTTTGAGACGAGCTTCAAGCTCAGCCAGTTTTTGGTTTTGTAGTTGTAGTTTTTTGGCATAGCTACCAAGGGTACTGTTGGTTGCTGCTACCCGCTTAGCCTGCTCAGCGGTCCGTTGACGCGCCGTTTTTAGTGTGGCTAAAATATCTGTGCTCAAACCATTACCAGTTGCCGCGGCAGCTTTGGTTTGAGTGCCATCAGCGCTACCATCACGACCAGGCGCAACGACAGAGAAACGTGCTTTTGGCAAGGTTTTAGGAGCGACTTGTGAGGGCTTATTTGAATGTTTAGCTGTTGCTTTTGTTTTAGAGGCCATGTCTGTAGATGCTGTTGATTCTTCATTGCTAGTCGAGTCTGCAGCTGTCGTCTTTTTTCTCTCAATGCCCTTCTTTTTAGCTCGGTTGACCTGTATGTAATGTTGTCTTTGAGCTGCGATGGCGGTTTGTAGGCTTTGCTGTGAAGGCACAATGTCATAACTGGGTAAGCTCAGCTCAGCGTTGGCTTTTAGCAAGTCAGCATCCTTTGCAATAAAAGCATCAGGGTTTTGCGCCTTTATTTGTTTCATAACCGTTGATACATCGAGATTATTTTGCTGTGCAATCTGCTGAGAGATAATCCAAAGATTGTCATTACGTTGTACGGTATAGCTTGTCATGGCTGTACTTTTACTGTCTGACATAGAGTCTGTGGCGGCTATATCAGTACCGGTATTTGAGGAAACGGTAGCAGAGGGCAGCGGTGCGTTGGACGAGGTACTTATCACCTCAATATCATTATCCTTTGTGAAGGGGATGGGCCGATTTGCGCTATTCTTTAGATCTGTTTTTAGCTGTATTTGACGAGTTACTTGAATATTTAGGATATCGGCTTGTCTATTTGTATTAGTAGCATTTTTAATAGAGTCAGTCGCAGTAACCTTTCTGGACATACTACTATCTGGTGCGCTGTTTTTTTGCGTATTATCGTTAGCAGCCAAGCTTGTATTAGAAGTAACCGTATTTTTTAACTCTAAAGGACTTTTTGAGTCACTGATATTTGTTGGAACTGTTTTACTGGTCTGTTTGACGTTAGTATTATTCGCTGTTGGATTAAGATCGCTTAAAGTACTGTTATTTAAATCGTTATTAGATAAACTTGTTGTTTTTGTCACCTTTGATGTGCTCGCAAGTGAAGCATCTGAAGTCTGAGGCGTTGTTAAAGGTATGATGTGAGCTTGGCTTATCACTGCTGGTGCACTGATACTAGATGTCTGGCGCAAGACAGTTTTTGGCAATGCCTGCATTGATGCTGGCGCTTGTGTATTTGGTGCCATGATCAGTGGCGGCGGTGCACCGCGTCTCACTGTTAGAGGTTTAGCATTAGAGTTTGATACTACTGGTAAGTTTGGTTTTGGCGCATTTGATACGACTCGTTTGGACTGTTTAATTGGTACGTTATTATTACCAAGAGGCATCAGTAGAGTCTTAGGGATGACATTGCGTTGTCCATTATCATTTATTGCTAGTACGACATCTGCAAATGGCATTGATACAGGCTGTGATGTCTGGATAAGTAATTGACCAGCGGTGGCAGAAGTCGGTATAAACTGCACAGACATGGATGCTGTAGGGGTCAGTCCCATTTGCTGATAGATCACAGGATTGGCAATACTGGCTGCAAAATCTTTAGCATCAATGTCGGTGACCGTAATACTTGCAGTCAAAGGTTCATGCTGAGCTGAGGTAATGTTCGTTTTACCGATGGTGGCTGCTTGAGCAACAGGTAACCACACAATAGAGCTCACAGAACAAAGGAGTGCTACTGACACTGCGTGATGAATATTGGTCAATCGATGAGGTAAATGCCAAGACATGCGCAGCCCTTTTTATTGCCCTTTTTATTATGACTTATTGATAAGTAAATTACGAAAATAGCCCAGTACAACCATGTTTATAGTGAAGTATTGGGTATTCGTATTGCTTCAATTAATTAATGCTCAATCTCTCGTTAACGTACTTTTCTATCCAATAACATCGCATCCCCATAACTAAAAAAGCGATATTGATGGCTAATTGCATGTTGATAAGCTTGTTCAATAGCAGCTTTACCTGAAAATGCTGATACAAGCATTAACAAGGTAGATTTGGGTAGATGAAAATTAGTTAGTAGACGATCAATCACACCAAATTTAAAACCAGGATAAATAAATATATCCGTATCGCCTGACCATGCAGCAACAATTTGTCCATCGTTTGCCGTTTTTTGATAAGCCGTCTCAAGAACACGTGCAACAGTCGTGCCAACAGCAATCACTTTTTTACCTTTTGCATGGGTTTGATTGATTAGGTCTGCGGTCGTTTGCGGTAAATGTGCATATTCACTATGCATAGTATGATTGAGTAGGTTTTCAGTTTTAACAGGCGCAAAAGTACCTGCACCAACGTGTAAAGTGACAAACGCGGTATTAATACCTTTTTGAGTCAAAGCTGAAAGAGTAGTTTCATCAAAATGTAAGCTCGCTGTGGGCGCGGCAACGCTGGCCAGTTTGGCTGGATCATGAAACACCGTCTGATAGCGAGTATTGTCAGTTGCATCAGCATGACGCTCAAAATAAGGAGGAATTGGCAGCTCACCGTAGATTTCTAAATCAGGAAGAATAGGCGCATCGAAAGCTAACACAAATAAGTTATCCTGACGACCGATCATCTCACAGCTCATATTGTCATCAGCTAACCATAAGCGTTGTCCAATTTTTGGCGCTTTACTGGATTTTACATGACACAGTGCAATATTTTGGTGTGTGGCTAATGATTCATGATTGATATTTATATCTTCTAGTTCTGCGCTCTCTACCAAACGTTCGATCAATACTTCAACGCGCCCTCCAGTATCTTTTTTACCAAATAGTCGCGCTTTCATTACTTTAGTATCGTTAAAGACAATAAGATCGCCCGCGTCAAGCAACGACGGTAATGCGGTAAATAAATGGTCTTGAGGCAGACTTGTTTGTTCTGATTGATCTATAGCGGGTACATAAAGCAACTTAGAATCCGAGCGCTTAGCTAACGGATAGCGAGCAATTAGCTCGTCTGGTAATTCATAATCGTAATCGGCTACGCTCAGATAAGTCAGTGGGCTATCATCATGTTGAGTATCATTCATATCGGTATCGTTATCTACGTTAGGAGTGGTGGTTTTGATGTTTAAGTTGGTCATAATGAGTCATACAGGTAGGTAAAATTTTGGCATTAGTTTAGCAGAAACGGGATAATAGCGGAAAAGTTCCAAATACAGTCAGATCAATATAAAAAAGACACGATTAATCGAATAAGGTAAGCTGCGGTAGGGGTTGTGTTGCAGAGGCTAGAGACGAGTAGGTGACGCCCACGAGTCTAATAGGGAGAACGCGAGGTATGTCTAAAAATAACTTATCTAACCAATAATGAGCAGACTCTGCACCTACAAAAGCCGTAGATAGCGTATGTGAGCGCGTTATTTGTGTAAAATCAGCATATTTTATCTTGAGCGTAATTGTATAAGCGATAAGCTGCTTGCTTTCCATCTGTCTAAACGCATCGGCGTTTTGCTCATATATTTGTGAGCGTAATAGGTCGTTGTCATTTAGGTTGTCTCTAAAAGTTGTTTCTGAGCCGACTGACTTATGCCGTCGTTCAGACTTTACCAGTCGCTCATCACGACCATGCGCAATATCATGATAAAACTGTCCACGTTTACCAAACTCGTTAACTAACAATGCTGCGGGCACCTGTCGAAGATCAGCACCATTAGCTACTCCCATGGCATGTAGGCGCTTAGCTGTGGCCTTACCAATACCGTGAAAACGCTCTATAGGCAACGTACTTATAAATGCTGCTGCATCAGCAGGGGTAATAATAGCGGTACCATTAGGTTTATTTATATCAGAAGCAATTTTTGCTAGCATTTTATTAAACGAAACACCTGCTGATGCCGTTAGTCCTGTTTGATCTAGTATTTGTGCTCGTAACCAGTTAGCCATTAAGGTAGCTGAACCTTTATGCACTTGAAGACCTGTAACGTCAAGATAAGCTTCATCCAAAGATAGTGGCTCAACATGCGGTGTCAGACTATACATGATAGAGCGAATTTGGCTACTGACTGCTCTATAAACATCAAATCTTGGTCGTACAAATATCGCCTCTGGACAACGCTTGCGAGCCTCGTAGCAAGACATTGCAGAGCGCACACCAAATTTACGTACTTCATAACTAGCAGCAGCGACCACGCCGCGACCGCTTGGGTCTCCACCAACAACTAAAGGTTTACCACGATATTGAGGAAAATCTCGTTGTTCGACGCTGGCATAAAAAGCATCCATATCTAGATGAATAATCTTACGAGGGGTAGGTGTGATAGAAGCTGTCATAGTTTCTATTTTACCTGAAATTGTAGGATTTTTGAGTAATGGTTGTTGAACACAAGATGTAATTGAAGTGATTTGAAATCGGATACTAACCAGCTGCCCTATAATGGCTTTAGAGTAGATCATCTACTATGACAGGTAATAGACACGCTTTTGAATATATGACCATTTATTAGTCTTGACGAAATTCATTGAGCAATAAAAGCTGTCTTTATTCGATTAATTTTACCATTTAAGATTACATTTGTACCACTTATAACAATGAAAAAATAAGTAGTAGCCGTTAGTACTGTTAGTTTGCTAAGTTAAGTCAAGATTGTTCAGAGCCATATCTTTAAGTAGACAATCTACGGCTATATTATTTAATTTTACTAGTGTTTGAGGAACCCGGGG
>NZ_LNUO01000114.1:0-16495 GCF_001462175.1 Psychrobacter sp. ENNN9_III | reverse complement strand
AGTAGTCATAAAAGTAGCCATAACAAAAATAGGAATAATAATGGAAAACCAATACGTACCCCCAAAAGTCTGGACGCATGATACAGAGAGTGGCGGTAAATGGGCCAGTGTGAATCGCCCCGTTTCAGGCGCTACCCATGAAAAAGCATTACCAGTAGGCAAACATGCTTTGCAGCTGTACTCAATGGGCACGCCCAATGGTCAAAAAGTCACCATCATGCTAGAAGAGTTACTAGCCTTAGGTAAAGACGCAGAGTATGACGCTCATATGATTAATATTGGCGAAGGCGATCAGTTCTCATCAGGCTTTGTCGATATCAATCCCAACTCTAAAATTCCAGCTTTCGTCGATTACTCCGGCGCTGAGCCTGAAATTGTATTTGAGTCTGCTTCTATTTTAGTTTATCTTGCTGAAAAGTTTGACGCACTACTGCCTGAAAAAGGCAGCAAACGTACCCAAGTCTTTAATTGGTTATTCTGGTTACATGGTTCCGCGCCCTACTTAGGTGGCGGGTTCGGACATTTTTATGCTTATGCTCCCGAAAAGTTTGAATATGCCATCAACCGCTTTACAATGGAGACTAAGCGCCAGTTGGATGTGCTCGATAAGCAATTGGCGAAAAATGAATTTATCGCGGGTGATGAGTATAGTATTGCTGACATTGCCACTTGGCCTTGGTATGGTAACTTAGTCTTAGGCAATCAGTATGAGGCCAAGGACTTTTTACAAGTCGATGATTATACCCATGTACAGCGCTGGGCTAGAGGCATATTAGCACGTCCAACCGTACAACGTGGTCGTATCGTTAACCGTACATCGGGTGAAGTCTGGGAGCAATTAGAAAATCGTCATAGTGCAGCAGATATCGATAAAGTGTTATTATTGAAGCCTAAATGACTGTTAAGGTGAAAATGATGAGTGCACAAGCAAAGTTTAATCGTGACGAGGTCATCGAAAAAGCCAAAAATCTTTACTGGGAAAAAGGCTATCATGCTACCTCTATGAGAAACTTGCAAGATGTGGTGGATATGCGCCCTGGGAGTATTTATGCTGCTTTTGGTAATAAAGACAATTTGTTTAAAGAGGCTCTCAATCGTTATGCAGACGAAGGAGCTGTAAATCTTGCCAATAGTATTGCCCAAGAAGAAACCGTCGTCGCAGGCTTAGAGCGGTTCATCCGTAAGGTGACTATTTGCAGTAAAGGTACTGCTCCTAGCGGCATGTGCATGGTCGTCAAAACCATTGGTGAGCTGACGCAAAGCGACAGTCCTGAACTACTAAGTTATGCGACTAGTATCTTAGAACGCGTGGAAGCCTCTTTTGTGAAGGCATTTGAGCAAGCCATTGATAATGGTGAGATTAGCTCTGATAAAGACCCCGCTGAACTGGCTCGTTACTTCCAGATTCTGCTCATAGGCTTAAGAACTTACGCACAAGTGAGCCACGATACAGCTGCAGTTGACCAATATATTGATAGTATATTCGAGAAGTTTTTGTAAACCCGCTTATAAAATAGTTTCTTTTTACTTATACGTTTATGCCAAGTAACCGCATACAACGCTCAATCACTGGCGCATCGACCATTTCACCATCTACTTTAAACACAGCTTGTCCACTGCGCTCATATTCTTCTATCACACGCCTAGCAAACTCAATTGCAGCATCTGTCGGTTGCAGGGCATTTTGCACAGTGGCTACTTGTTTAGGATGAATACAGAGCATGCCGGACATGCCCATCTGTGACCACAACTGAACGCGAGCAATTAATCCTTCAGTATCATTAAAATCAGGATATACCGTATCAATAGGCGGTAATAGCTGATTGATTTTTGAAGTAAGGATTAATTGATAGCGAATCTGATTGGCGACGATATCTGCCGCAGGCGTCCCTACCTGGGCGCCTAGATCATTGCACAAATCCAAAAATCCATAGCTAAACGCGAGCAGTCCTGATGCTTTTGCCATAGCATCGACTCGATGCAAACCGATGGCGTTTTCTATTAATGCAATGACAGACAGTCCGGTTAAATGATGAATATATTCGATATCTGTGGCCTGCTCAGCTTTAGGCAGTATGATGCCAGCAAGATTTGGCATCTGCTCGCATGCTGTTATATCTTTGGCAAAATCAATACTACTCGCTTGATTAATGCGCACCCAAACTGGTTGATAGTCTGCACTATCATAATATCCTTGTAATGCTTTGCGCGCTTGTGCCTTATCCTCTAAAGCCACCGCATCTTCTAAATCAACAATCACTGCATCTGCACTACTAGCAAAGGCTTTGCTTACTCTATCTATTCGAGTCGCGGGTACAAACAACCATGTCTTGATGTTTGCCACATTAGCCATATGAGTGAGATTTTTATTGCTAGGTGCTTGCATGTTAGTGTCCATTTTTTTAAATATAATTGTCTTATGAATGATGAAAATAGAAGAAAAAAGCCAGACAACATAAATGCTGTCTGGCTTTAACCATAATAGTAATATCGTTACTAAGCAATATCTTTGCTGATTTGTATGACTTTTAAAGATGCTTAGCTATTTATCTAATAATTTTTAGACATTGTCCTGCATGATACAGCGTCAATCCTACTTCAGTAAATCCAGACTTGAGTCCTACAAAGGAGATTTTTGCTTCTTCTAAGCTTTTAAATGGTAGTGGAATACTGTCTCTATTACCGGTCAGTATATAATCTGCAAAGCATTTACCCATCATGGTACCAGTAGTAATACCGCGCCCGTTATAAGCCGTCGCTGTCAATAAGCCTTCATCAGGCTCCATTACTCGAAAAATATGATCTTGCGTAAAGCCAAAGCTACCACACCATTCATATTGCCATTTAAATGCTGGCAAATCTGGATAATAGCTCTTTTGTACAGCGTTGGCCCATGATTGGTAAAAGGATTTTGGCTTAAGCTGGGTACCACCGACCGTTCCTAATAATAAACGATCATCCTTGTCACGGCGAAAGCTAGATAACGCTAAGCGTGTATCCCATGCACCTGTCTTATAAGGCAAAATACGATCTGCAGCCTCTCCGCTGAGCGGCTCAGACGCAATCTGATAGTAATAAACCAGATAAAACGTCTTGGTAATTTCTGTCCATTCGCCTTCGGTATAGGCATTCGTCGCAATAATAACGCGCTCAGACTTTACGCGAGCTTTAGCAGTCCTTGTGTACCAATAACCATCTACTTTCTCTAATGCTTCAACAGCTGAATGCTCGTAGATGGTGACACCAAGACTGGTCGCTACTTTTGCCAGTCCTCTGACATAAGCCAGCGGGTTTATGGTACCAGCACGATGATCTAGTAGTGCTTTATTGATACTCTTGGTACCGCAGTATTCATGACATTTGCTTCCGGTCAACACCTCAACATTCGCACCCCGACGGCTTAGTTGCTCGTATCTGATATCGACATCGACTTCACCTTTGGCATTATGAGCCATGTGGATATTACCGGCTTGCGTGGCCTGCGCATCGATACTATAACGTTTGATTAAGTCAAATACTAAGCTTGGCGCTTGTCCTAGCGCTTCTGTTAGACGCTCACCTGCCTCTTCGCCTAGCGCAATATTTAAGTCATCAGGCGCGCCCAAGTCCCTGCATTGACTAGCCCTACGCTTTTTCCTGAACCGCCACTACCGATTGTTTTACTTTCTAACAAGATAACTTTGACACCTTTTTCGGCTAAATGAATCGCAGCCGATAACCCTGTATAACCGCCCCCAATGATACAAATGGTCGCTTGGGTATCGCTACTCAACTGGCGGTAGGTGTCAATATTGGGCGCAGTCATGTTCCATAAACATTGCTCTTGCAACATCTCATACTCCCTTTGTATCAGACCTCATTGGTTAAGGCTGAAGTAGTCGTGTCAAGCTTTTCTACAGTAGGCTCTTCACGCGGTATAAACTTATTAAGGAACGCCCATAACAAGCCAAATAAAGGCGATAACCAACATGCAAACGCAAAAGGCGCATAAGTCAATGTCGCAATACCAAGTGTGGCGGCAACAAAGCTACCACCCATGTTCCAAGGGATAAGCGGTGACAATAACGTACCACTGTCTTCGATAGAGCGTGTTAGCGTCGTGCGCTTATAGCCCATCTCTTTATACTTCTCTTTTAATAAACGTCCTGGTAATACCAAAGTGGTATAAACGTCTCCGATAAGTGTCCCTACGCTCAAAACACTACCATAAGTCGTAAAAATCAGACCTAAACGCGACTTCACGAAATGGTTAATCTTTGCCATGATGGCTTTGAGTGTGCCGTAATGTTCAAGTGAGCCGACAAAAGCGAGTGCGAAAATGGTCAAGGTAATGACCCATGTCATCGACATCACCCCGCCTTTTGATAGCAGTTGATCTACTACATCAAAGCCCGTCTCACTGACATAGCCATTCTGTAAAACATTAAAAATCTCACTAACGCCAACGCCTTGCAGAAAAAACGCAATAAGCGATGCTACGACGACACCGCCTAACACCGTCGGTATCGCTGGCATTTTCATAACAGCCGCGATAACAACTACAAGGGCAGGCAATAAGGTAATAATGCTTAAGTTGTAGTTGTCAGCCAAGCTTGTTTGCAAAGCCTGAATAGAGGACAAGTCGATACTGTCATCACCATAACCCATACCAATCCAAGCGTAGATGGCTAAAGCAGTAACCATCGCTGGCACGGTCGTTGGCAGCATACCTCTAATATGATCCCAAAGCTCAACACCTGCCGCGGCTGGTGTTAAGTTGGTTGTATCTGACAATGGCGACATTTTGTCCCCAAAAAAAGCACCGGAGACGATAGCGCCGCCTGTAAAATGTGCTGGAATACCAAGCCCCATACCGATACCCATCATCGCGAGACCAACCGTACCCACTGTGCCCCACGAGGTACCGGTGGCGACAGAAATAATGGCACAAATAATACAGACTGAAAATAAAAAAGAGGAAGGAGAAAAAATACTAAAACCGTAATAAAGAATGGTCGGTACGGTTCCTGCAATAATCCATGAGCCAATGAGCATACCGACACCCATGAGAATAATCATCGCCGGTAAGCCTATCTTAATAACCTTTAAAAACCGCTCCTCCATACCCTGCCAGTCACGGCCACGCATCTTCATAAACAAGCCAGTGATCAAGATGCCGCAAGCTAGCGGTATGTGCGGGGTAAAGTCTTTAAATACGAAAAACTGCACCATAAGAATCATGGCAGTCAATACTAGAGGGGCAATATCAAGTAAAAAGTTAGAAGATGGACCATAGCCATCATTAGCGGGGTCGTGCGGTTTGTCATCTATCATGATAGATCTACCTTCCTTAGTAGTCGTCAATAGGTCTTGCAACCAATCCTTAGTTGCTTATTATTCTTAGTCTGCCAAGCCTACGTAGAGTACGCTTGGCAATTAGTGTCCAAACATCAAATGCCCAAACAGCTTGGTATTAACCAAAGCTAATACCTTGGGCAAGTGGTAACTCTGTCGAATAGTTGATGGTGTTGGTTTGACGACGCATATAGGCTTTCCATGCGTCTGATCCTGACTCACGTCCACCGCCAGTTTCTTTTTCGCCGCCAAACGCACCGCCAATCTCAGCGCCGCTAGTACCGATATTGACGTTAGCGATGCCGCAATCACTACCACGATCGCTGAGGAAAGTTTCAGCTTCACGTAAGTCATTGGTAAAGATACATGACGAGAGCCCTTGCGGAACATCGTTTTGCATCTCAATGGCATCATCAAAGTCTTTATAGGTCATGACATATAAAATCGGCGCAAAGGTCTCGCTTCTAGCAACGTCATTTTGCTCATCAAACTCTACAATGGCAGGCGTGACATAATAGGCATCAGGGTATTTATCTGCTAATACGCGCTCGCCACCTGTGACTGTACCGCCCGCTTCTCGAGCCTTTTCTAACGCGGCTTGCATGTTATTAAAGCTGTCTTCATCAATCAGTGGACCGACCAAATTGCCTTCTAATGGATGACCAATACTGACAGTCTCATAGGCTGATTTTACGCGTGGTAAAATATCGTCTTTAATAGATTCGTGGACGAAGAGACGGCGTAATGTGGTGCAACGCTGACCTGCCGTCCCAACTGCGGAGAATATAATGCCACGTAAGGCAAGATCTAAATCGGCTGTTGGCGCCAAGATCATCGCGTTATTACCACCAAGCTCAAGCAAACATTTACCGAAACGATCGGCAACTTTTGGCCCGACAGCTCTACCCATACGCGTGCTTCCAGTCGCGCTTACCAGAGCCACGTCTTTGTTTTCAACTAAGGCATTACCGACATCTGTCTTACCCAGTAATACTTGTGATAGATGCTCTGGTGCCTCACCAAACTTAGCCAATGCTTTTTCGAACATGGCCTGACAGGCTAACGCTACTAGAGGCGCTTTTTCTGATGGTTTCCAAATCACAGGGTTACCGCAGACGATGGCCAGCGCGGTATTCCAAGACCACACTGCCACAGGGAAGTTAAAAGCAGAGATGACACCGATAACACCAAGCGGATGCCACGTTTCACGCATGTGGTGACCTGGGCGCTCTGAAGCAATCGTCAAGCCATAGAGCTGACGCGAAACACCGACAGCGAAGTCGCAGATATCGATCATCTCTTGTACTTCACCTAGGCCCTCTTCTTTGATCTTGCCAGCTTCAAACGATACTAGCATGCCCAAATCTTCTTTATGCTCGCGCAGCACTTCGCCCAGCAGACGAATCAACTCACCACGCTTGGGTGCAGGCACGGTACGCCATTCCTTAAACGCTTTTTTGGCATTTTGGATTTTATTATTAACTTCATCAACGCTATCTAGGGTTATCTTGCCAATAACCGTACCGTCTATAGGCGTATTGACTTCAAAATCGCCATGTTGATATTGTTCTTGTTTGACACCCATGGCAGACATGTATTGCTCAATCATATTCAATCCTTTGTATATTCATTTATAACGTCCTTAATAGACCTTTAAGCTACCTTGCAACACGTTAACTTGCAAAATAATAAATTTCTTATGGTCATTCCATTTTGGAATGGTGAATAAATAAAATGGCTATGTGTGTGTTTTTTACATAACAGCTTTTTGTACATAACTAATTTTCTATACATAATTGCCTAAAGACATCAAGCAATTTTCCAAGCTTTGAGCTTGTATACTTTCATATAAAGCCAGCTCATCATAGATACTAGCGCCAAGCGCTTGCTCAAACTCATGCTGATTTGAATCACCATCATAGTTGCTCTGCTTGTCTTGTTGAAGATTTGACTGAAAAATACCAGCAGCACTAACAGGCAGAAAATCTTCATAGACGATAGGCTCAATCCGGATAGCGCCTTTCTCAATCAAAGTATTAATTGCTTGTTTTGAATCAACCGTTTGTACATCAACGGTTTCTAAATGAAGCATAGCACTGTCTATATCTGCAGCACTATCGCCTGGTTGATAATAAAAGTAAGCGAGCGCCTCATTATGCATGGCATGATAATCATCAGGGAACGCGTCAAACGCCTTCTCTAAAATTTGATAATACTCCGAGGCATTGTCTGCGTTCGGAGTTACGCCTAATTGATTGCGTGCTTGACCAAGCAGCTCGTCATATAGCGCTCTACCCTTTGGCGTTAATGCCACACCGCGCTGCTCAATCTCACCAAACCGTGCAGTATGATGACCTTCGTCATACTCACCATTTGGGTTTTTAAAACGAACCGCTTCCTCTAATGCCTTAAAGCTCGTCTGTCTTAATAAAATCGGACAATCCCGTTTTGGTGGCCCCTCGATAATGGCTTTTGGCGGAATGCCTTTTGCCTGCATGCCTTGCTGTACGGTATCTATATCCAGCGTTCTAGGAGTCAAATGATTGATATGCGGCCCTTTAAAACCGACGACATCAGCAATGAGGCCGTGCTGCGCTAATAAGCGTTGATATAGCTCTTTTGAGACGGGCGTTTTATCATGCCAGCGAAAGGTCTCTAAAGCCTCTTTTATAAACTGCTCACTTTCCTCAGCCGTCAAACCGCCCTGCGCTTCAAAGCGCTCAATCAGGCTGACAACAGTATCGGTAAAGATATTACGGTTGGCCAATGCGCTTGACGCTTCTTGCTTTAGTGCGTCATCATCGATTAACTCTAGGCGCAATAAAGAGGTAAATACACGAAAAGGGCTTTGATTTAATGCTTGCGCATCAATCGCTCGAAAAGCCGTAGAGTGCACGGGCACGCCAGCGGGCGCCAAATCATAATAGCCGACAGGATGCATACCCATGACAGCAAAAAGCCGGCGCATCATACTAAGCTCGTCCGCTGTGCCCAATCTAATCGCCCCATGGCGCTCCATACTGAGCCTATCAATCTCTCCGGTGTGCGCCAATTGCTCCTTAATATCAGGATGTAGACTTAACACCTCAGCATTCACCTCAGCGACCAAATCGAGCAAGTCACCGTATAGTGGGACTTCGGCTTGGTACATGGCTGACATCGCCTTAGAGAACTTGTGGCGAATAGCATCGCAACTTACAAACGTATGATTCACAGATAGACATCCTTGTTAAAATCCCAGAAATTTTATTTGACGCTTATCATTGATTTGAGCAAAACCCTGCTGACTCAGCAAACGAATAATAGTTGTGCGCTCATTCCTTTTTGTCATTGCCCACAGAATGATAGATTTGATGAATGACTTGGCAAAGAGGAAGTTACTTCTCTTTGCCAAGAAATATATATTTAAAAATTGATTCTAAGTTCAGCGATGCGCTTTAAGATGTGCTTTAGATAAAGAGTAGGTTTTGAATACAGAAGGGTCTTTAGATGAAGTCCGGCACAGGCTTGCCGATGAAGATAAATATAAAACCGTTTTAGCGGTCAAAATACAGGCTTGCCGATGAAGATAAATATAAAACCGTTTTAGCGGTCAAAATACAAAATCTAGTGCCTCCTCATATTGATTAGAGGTTTCAAGATACGCTGAGACCCATTCTAAAATGACTTTTACCTTGTGCGATCTCCCCAAAGATAAAGGATAAGTTATATAGTAAGATCCTCGCCCTTTTGACGCATAATTCCATGCTGTCACTAGCGCTCCAGACTGTAGCTCAGGAGCGACCAAGCGCAGTGGTACGAGTGCGATACCATAGCCGAGTAAGGCCGCTGCAATACAAGCATGAAAAGTATCGAAGCGCGGGCCTACAAACGTTCCGTCAATACTGATGCCTTGTTGCTTAAAATACTCATACCAAGCACTTGGACGTGAGCTCAACTGTAGCAAGGTGCAATTATCTACGTTACTCGTACAAGGGTTTTTATCCCGCAAATATTCAGGCTGGCAGACCGCCACACAATACTCGTCAAATAGCTTAATCGCCTCCATACCGCCCCAAATACCATCACCATATAAAAAAGCAATATCGACATTTTGATCTTCAGAAAAAAACGGCCCAGCTTGCTCTTTTATATCTAGATTAATCAACGGATGCTCCTGGCTGAACCCTTTTAGCGCTGGTATCAGCCAGCGTGAACAAAACGTTGGATGTGAGGCAATCTTAAGCACTTCTGTATTGTCACTATGTGACATCAAACTGGTGGTCGCCACCTCAATATGCTTGAGAATCTCCAGCACTTCAAGGTAATAAGTCTTGCCGGCTGGTGTCAATGAAATCCGGTGCGGCGTACGATAAAAGAGTGAAATGTTTAACATCTCCTCTAGCTGCGCAACCTGCTTACTGATGGCGCTTTGCGTCATATGCATCTCTTGTGCAGCATGGGTAAAGCTCAGATGCCGCGCGGCCGTCTCAAAACACTGCAGAGCGGTGGTTGAAGGGTATCTTCTAAACGCAAGGGGCTTGCTGGTTTCCGTTTTCATCATTTATATTTTTTATCTCGTATAAAGCCTAGGGCATATGGAACATTCACAAATAGACACTGTTAATTGCAACTAGCATATCTAAGCTGGCAAACTATAGTCACAGCAGTATAAAAAAGATACAAAGAGACCGGGATAAATGTTACAGCAGTATAAAAAAGATACAAAGAGACCGGGATAAATGTTACAAAGCCTCTAATAAAAACACTGGTTTAACAAGTATTAGAATTATATCTCAAATTAGAGTACCAGACAGCAGTTACGAATGTTAAACCAAGCAATCCTTTATCTTTGATGGTTTAATAAAAAGGATTATTTTGCAAACATTTTACCAGTCATAAAACGACCATAGAACGACGCCAAAAAGCCGATAACAAAATAGCTATCGCTTTTTGAAGTGAACGACGCCAAAAAGCCGATAACAAAATAGCTATCGGCTTTTTGAAGTGAATGACAATGAAATAATTAATAGTTAAATCAGCGGTGAACGCATTTAAGCGTTATTTTTAATGCGGTGCATCAGGCTGATTCATAGGATCTGCATCAAAAAACGCTTGAAGCGTACGACAATGCTCATCAATGGCCATAATATTTGGATAAGGCGTCAAATCAACTTTGAAGCGGCGAGCTGAATAGACTTGCGGGATTAAATAGCAATCTGCGAAGGTTGGACTGTTACCGTAGCAAAATTTGCCGCGCGTCTCATCTTTTGCTAATAACGTCTCTAACGCAGCAAAGCCTTCTTCTATCCAGCGCTGACACCATGCCAACACTTCATCTTCATCGACTGACAACTCATTGCGTAAATATTGCAAGATACGGCGGTTATTAATCGGATGAATGTCACAGCCAATCATCGCGCTTAGCGCTCGCACTTGCATACGGCCAGCAGCATCTTTGGGCAATAACGGATTGTGCGGATAAACCTCTTCTAACCACTCTAAAATAGCGGGGCTTTGATAAAGCAGTAAGTCGTCCGTCTGCAAGGCAGGGACTAAACCTTGGGGATTGATGGCCTTAAATAACGGCTCAGACTGCTCATCCTTTGCCAAATTAATAGAGATCGCATCGTAATCTAAACCCTTTAGGTTCAACGCGATACGTGTACGGTGTGACGTGCCACTACGAAAGTAGCCATAAAGTGTCATCATAGTTATTCTCCTGCCTATGTCATTGTAAGTGCTGAGCTATAGATGCTGTAGATATTGAGCGATACGTGTTTCCATTCAAAAAATTAGGCCAAACTTATAATTATATTAACAGTTAAAGAGAGGTTTTCTATATATATCAAACACTCATTATTATCTATATAATTAGTCACAGTGATAAACCTGCTAAATTCAAACTATCAAACATAACCGTCAAATTGTTCTTTTTATTCAACCGGACTATCAATGTCATCAACAGAAACAACAGCAAATAAAAACCAAGGTGGCATACAGTCACTTGAGATTGGTCTCTCTGTACTAGATGTACTTATAGATTACCATAAACCTATGATGCTAAAAGACATCGCTCAAGCGATGCAAATGCACCCTGCAAAAGTACATCGTTATTTGGTTAGTCTCATTCGTAAAGACTATGCGCGCAAGCTGAGCGATGGACGCTACGGATTAGGCGCCCGAGTCAATGCACTAGGTCATACCAGTTTCGATCAAAACAATATTTTGCAGCGACTTACTAATGCTGCTACTGAAATTAAAAATGCCATTAATTGCGGGGTGCAAATTGCCAAGTGGTTTAGTGAAGGGCCCATCGTCATTCATTCTTTTGAGCCGGACAGTCCGATCAGTATCATTACTCGTATAGGCTCACGTATGCCGCTGGCGTCTTCTGCGACAGGTAGACTGTTTGCCAGCTATCAGCCCGAGACTATCATCAAACCTTTAGTACTTGCAGAGTGGCAAGGAGATATTGATATTTTGGCCACCGTTCCCACTACCAAGCCTGACAACGCTGACTTATCTGCTAAATGGCAAGCGTTTACTGAACTGCAAATCGATATCCGTATGCAAGGTTATGCCACGGTTGCTGGAGATATGCTAATGGGGATTAATGCCATTAGCATACCCGTCATTTTACCGCAGCCTAAAGATATTAACGATATCGACCCGTCTGCTAACGATGTGCTATTAGAATATGCGCTCACTATTATCGGTACTGCTGAACAACTTCCATTAGATAATCAGCAAGTCAAGGATAGAATATTAGCAATAGCTAAGCGTTATCAAATTGCCTAGCTATTTTATTAGCTGTCTTATTAACTAGTTCATTTTGCACAAAACACTCATCTAACCTATTAAACAATTTAAACCTTACAGGCCGCGCTGGCTACTTTGGTTTTTTCATAGACGGTTTGACCATCCAAGCCTTTGGCCGCTAATTCATCTAGATATCTCTGCGTACCCTCAAGTAACGGACCTTGCCAGTCAGGATCATTTAAAGGATCTGGAATATCGATCATCGTATCACCTTTGGCACGAGCGGCAGCCATTGCTTCATCATTGCTTCTATCAAATATTTTAGCGATACGATCTGACATGACTAGCCCTGAATTATCATCAATCACTCTTTTGAGATCATCAGACAGACTATTGTATTTATCCTTATTCATAGTGACTACAAAGGTAGAGTTATAAAAAGGTATATTGGTGTGCGCGCTCAGTAGCTCATCGAGACGAAAAGCTTGTATAGGTTGCCAAGTAAAAGCCAGACCATCAATGACGCTGCGCTGTAGCGAAGTGTAGGTATCACTGGCAGGCATCCCAACGGGCGCTGCACCAGTAGCTTCAATAATGTGGCTGGCAACTACAGATGGTTGACGAATTCGCATACCCTTCATATCTGCTGGCGTACGAATGGGCTTATCAATAGTATGCAGCGCCCCCTGTCCTGAACCCATTAAAGCGAGCAGATGGGTGTCCTCATATTCATCTGCAATAACCCCATCGTCATAGAGCTTATATAGTATGCAGGTCTGTTGCTCTGCGGTATTGGATATACCCGGTAGCTCTACCACTTGAGTTAGAGGAAAGCGCCCAGCAGTGTAGCCTTGCACTTGCATACCAATATCCACTGTCCCTTTTACCGCAGCATCATAAGTGGCGCCTGGTTTGCTTAGAGTAGCGGAAGGATAAATCTCAATCTTTAGGCGTCCATTCGAGTCTTCTTCTATTTTTTGCGCCCATGGCTCAAAGCCTTCAGTATTGATATTGTCATTAGCAGTCATAAAATGCGAAAACCGGAGGGTTGTCACTTCATCTGAGCCACCGTCAGTTGTTGCTGCTCGGTCATTATTAGAACAAGCAGATAGCCCCAGCCCAGAGACTGCCATTACAGTAGCTAGCGCTATTCCAGTAGATAGTTTTGTTTTCATCATAGAGTCCTTTCTTGATGATTGAGTTCTCACTATTAAAGCTTATTAAAACCTATTAAAGCTTAGCATGAAGCGATACCTATTCCCCTACAGGCACCTGCTCTTTGGCTTCCTTTAACTCTTCAGCATGCAAAAAATGCGTATGAGCTGGTGCGCGTTTGGTCCGCGTCCATTCGTCCAGCATATCTTGCTTGATCTCTTCGGTAATCATTGAGACTTTCTCTTCTGAAGTAATATCATCATAAGTCAGCTCCATACGATGGCCATTAGGATCAAAGAAGTAGATAGAATGGAAAATACCATGGTTGGTCACACCAATGACGTCAATCCCACCATCCTCTAAATGCTTTTTTGCAGCCATTAAAGCATCGCGGTCTTTTACTTTCATTGCTAGATGCTGTACCCAGTCTGGCGTATTAGGATCAGATCCCATTTCAGGTTGATTCGGTAATTCAAAAAACGCCAATACATTGCCGTTACCTGCATCTAAAAAGACATGCATGTAGGGATCAAAGGCTTTGGTAGAAGGCACATGGTCTTCGGCAAACGCTAAAATGAAGTCCATGTTTAAGTGTTTTTTGTACCACTCTACGGTTTCTTTAGCATCTTTGCAGCGATAAGCCACGTGGTGAATTTTTTTCTATTTTAAAGCTCATATCAATATCCTTTTGATAATGCGTAAAACCTGAATTTAGTAACTCAGTAGGGTTTGTGTGTGGATCTAACCCAAGTCGAATAGCTGTCAATATTAATAATGCCAATCGACTGTTTTACGCTTGTTCTGTGTAAAAATTACGCGTCAAAATCAAAGTTTAAAGCAGGCAATACTTTACCGCGCACTTCACCAAACCCAACACGAATGCCATCTTTTTCGCTATAGCCTTTCATAATGACGGTATCGCCATCATCGATAAAGGTGCGCGTACCCCCGCCTTTGAGCTCAACAGGTTTGGTCGCGTTCCAAGCAATCTCAAGCATTGAACCATAAGAGTCTGGCGTTGGCCCTGAAATGGTGCCTGAGCCCATCATATCGCCGACTTCTACTTTACAGCCGGTAATCGTGTGATGCGTCAATTGCTGAGCCATCGACCAGTACATGTATTTAAAATTGGTTTCAGAGATGACGGTAGCGCTCTCCGCATTTTCTGGAAGCAACTCTACTGACAAATTAATGTCAAAGCTGTTATCGGATTTTGTCTCACGTAGATAAGTCAATGGCTCAGGATTCTGAGTTGGAATTGACGTTTTAAAAGGTTCTAGCGCATCTAAGGTGACAATCCAAGGAGATATCTCTGAAGCAAAAGTCTTGGCGTTAAAAGGGCCTAAAGGCACGTACTCCCATTTTTGGATATCACGGGCTGACCAATCGTTAAACAGCACCATACCAAAAATATGATCCCATGCGTTTTTGATAGAAATTGGCTCACCGATTTTGTTGGGTTGCCCCACGATAAAGGCGGTTTCAAGCTCAAAGTCAAGACGCTTACAAGGCGCAAAAATAGGACGCTCATCTGGATTGGGCTTGAGCTGACCTGACGGACGAATGATGTCTGTAGCACCTGTCACAAAGACCGTACTAGCACGTCCGTTATAACCGACCGGCATCTCTGTCCAGTTCGGCAATAGCGCATTGGCAGGATCACGAAATAGCGTACCAACGTTGGTGGCATGCTCTTTAGACGAATAAAAGTCAGTATAGCCAGGGACGTGAACAGGCAGATGCATCGTGACATCGGCTTGCTTAAATAACGCCTTACCTTGCAAGTCTTGATTATCACGTAGAGTGTCGCTATCGGCAGATAGCAGTGTCTGAATAGTGCGACGCGCGCTAGTCCAATTATCTCGACCAGAATCAATGAAAGCATTCAATGTCGGCTGATCAAAATAGCTACCACCTTCTAATTTAAGTAGACCTTCGGCTTCAAGTACCGCTAAGTCTAAAACGTGCTCACCAATGGCGACACCAGCTCGGCGCTTGCCATCGGCAGTTTCACTAAAGATACCATAAGGTAAATTGTGGATAGAAAAGTCAGAGTCGCTTGCGATATCGAGAAATGAAGAGAGGTTTTTGTCAATCGTTGACATGGTTGGCTCCTTGCTAGCTAATTGGTTTAGAAACTATTTTTGTAGAGATTTCTATGATAGAAAATAAATATTAATGCATAACAAACGTGATATTACGTATAGGTTAATACTTTACGTATAAGGTAATTTAAATTTATCAACATTGCAAGTTATTCCTTGATTTTTGAATCAGATGTAAAAAACTCATGTATGTCCGAATGTTTTCTTTTTTAGTCTTTATTTGGATTTACTTTATAAGACCATAAGCATATTGATTTATAATGCAGCAGTTATTCAAACATGCTGTAGCGGCTTGTTATAAGCTTTATTTTTGACGTTAAGCTACTTAGGCAATGTACATACTTTGAGCAAAGATCAATAGTAATAACGATAGCGTGGTCTAATAACAATAACTACGCACTAAGAAAGGATAAACATACATGGATCTGGCAAGCATCTTTATTCATGACACCACTTGGGCGTTTGCTGCCGAAATCGTCATACGCGTAGTAGTAATGTTTAGCATGATTATTGTATTTTTACGTTTCACTGGTAAACGCGGTGTCCGGCAGCTGTCTATTTTTGAGTTGACCATTATTTTGTCACTAGGTTCTATCGCTGGTGATCCAATGTTCACCGAGGACTTACCCATCATTCAAGCACTGCTCATCATGAGTATTGTGATTATCATGTACCGGCTCTGTACTTGGGTGATGATGAAATATCAGCCTTTTGAAGATCTTTTGGAAGGAAAGTCGCTTTATATCGTCGAAGATGGTGCTTTGGTACTGGATAAGATTAAAAGAGGCAAAATGTCACATGATGAGTTTTTTGCTGAGATGCGCCAGCAAGGGGTTGAGCACTTAGGTCAGGTGCGTGTCGGCTTGTTGGAAACTGATGGCTCATTTAGTTTATTGCTATTTCCGCCTGCTGAAACACGTTATGGTTTGCCTCTTTTTCCCAAGCAATATCAAGTAGCTGACGAGATAGATCCAAAGCATTGCTATGCTTGTATGCACTGCGGTTATGTCGATTATATTACTGAACCAGATCAGCAGTGCGTACGCTGCGAATGTGAAAGTTGGGCGAAGGCCTTGGATAGCGAGATTGTAAGATAGCCTACAATTAATCTTTAATTGACTCAAAATGAATAAAGCCGTCACGAATGAATCGTAACGGCT
>NZ_LNUO01000113.1:0-9188 GCF_001462175.1 Psychrobacter sp. ENNN9_III | reverse complement strand
TCTTCGCTTGCTGTGTGACTTCGTCACTCCAGAGGCTTCAAAAAATTTATCCCAACAGCACTTATTTCTAAAAAAATCGATCGTCTAAAAGACGATGAAATTAATGAATTGCAACAGCATCGAGTTTCACTGGAAGGTTAATTAACCTCGACGCCATGTATGGTATTTCTCAAGTAAGTTTAATACCGTTTCAGGCGCATGATTGCGTTTCCATTCACCAGCCGCGTATTTATTACCCTCCGCCCACGTTGGATACATATGAATGGTGCCGAGTATTTTATTCAGACCTAAACCATGTTTCATCGCCAGTATAAATTCTGGCATGATATCCCCAGCATGCTCAGCGACGATGGTCACGCCGAGTATTTTATCTTTGCCTTTTGGCGTAATGACTTTGATAAAGCCAGCGTTGGCGCTTTCTGTCACCGCACGATCTAAGTCTTTAAAGTCGTAGCGGGTAATTTCAAAATCGATGCCTTTTTCAATAGCCTCTTGCTCATTTAAGCCCACGCGTGCGACTTCTGGATCAATAAAAGTCGTCCACGGAATCACGCGGTAATCGACTTTAAACTTCTTTAGATGTCCAAACAAACCATTAACGGCGGCGTACCATGCCTGATGAGAGGCCACGTGAGTAAACTGATAAGGACCAACGACATCACCAGCCGCGTAAATATTGGGGTAGAGGGTTTCTAGATAGTCATCGGTCTCGATGGTACGTTCAGTTTCTATTTCTAAGCTTTCTAAGCCATAACCTTCTAAGCGCGCACGACGTCCAACGGCACAAATTAATTCGTCATATTCAATCACGATTTCTGTCTCATTGTGTTTCACCACAATATATTTTTTGTCGTCACGTATCTCGCAGCGTATCACTTGATGCGAGGTTAAGACATTCACGCCACTCTCAGTGAGTGCTTTTTGCACAAATTCTGAGACTTCCACGTCTTCTTTTTTCATAAGACGCGCGCCTCTTTCGATTTGGGTCACATTGGAGCCTAAGCGTGCAAAGGCTTGCGCCAGCTCAGAGCCGATAGGCCCGCCGCCAAGTACCACCAGCTTTTTCGGCGCTTCTTCTAATTCGGTAAACTTGTTCCATATAGTATCGCTGGTCACATAGCCAGTTTCTTCCAAACCTGGCAAGTCTGGTACAAATGGACGCGCGCCAGTCGCAATAACGATGGAGCGTGCGGTTAGTCGCTGCGTGCCGCCATCGTTTAGCGCAATCTCTACTGTCCACGGGTCGATGAACTTAGCGTAGCCTTTTAACACTTCGACACCCAAGTCCGTATAGCGCTCGACGCTGTCATTTGGAGCGATATCAGCGATGACTTTATGGATACGGCTCATGACGTTTTTAAATGAAAACGTTGGTGGTGTATTTTTTAAGCCGTAACGCTCAGCATGGCGCATCTGTTCGGCGACTTTCGCGCTTTTGATCAAGGCTTTACTGGGTACGCAGCCATAGTTTAAACAGTCGCCACCCATTTCGCCCGCTTCGATTAATGTCACTTTTGCACGGACGGTCACCGCGATATAGCTGGTGACCAGTCCGCCAGCACCAGCCCCGATCACGATCATATTACGGTCGAATTTTTTAGGTTTGTTATAGTTTTTATAGACGCGGCGTTTTTTTAGCATATTCAATATCCCTTTTGCGATAAGTGGGAAAAAGCCTAACAACGCAAATGAGACAATTAAATTAAACGATAAAATCCCTGACAAGCTGTCAATTTGCGCCAGTTGCGTACCAGCATTAACGAATACAAAAGTACCCGCGAGCATACCAATTTGGCTGACCCAATAATAAGTCCATGCTCTAATAGCAGTGACACCCATGAGTAAATTGATTAAAAAGAACGGAAATATCGGCACAAGGCGCAGGGTAAATAAGTAAAACCCGCCTTCTTTTTCCACGCCAGCATCAATGGCTGCTAAGCGTTCAGGAAAGCGCTGTTTGATGGTATCACGCAGTAAGTAACGTGAAGCCAAAAACGCTAAGGTTGCGCCAATACTAGAGGCAAATGAGGCGACCAATAAACCTTGCCATAAGCCAAATAATGCCCCAGCTGCCAAAGTCAAAATAGCTGCACCCGGTAAGGATAGGGCGGTGACGACGACGTAAAGTAAAAAGAACCCACCGATAATCAGCAGTGGCGATTGCGCTTTGTAGTCGTTAAATTGCGCCATCGACCCTTTTAAGCCGTCAAGCGTTAATAATTGATTTAGATCAAAATAAAAAAAGCTTGCCGCTAATATCAATATTAACAGTATTAAAAATATTCTTTTAATCATGAAAGGTCCGGCTTAGTGGTGGAGCAAAGTTAAATATCGAATTATTGACAGCAAGGTATAATCTAAGTGTTTTTGAGCGATTGCTCAATATCGTATAAGCGTAACATATTACGGCTTTCTAGTTATATAATTTTTTGGACTATCTTTGATTAATGTCAAAAAAAACTAATAAAAAAAGCTGAGCAAGCGCCCAGCTTTTAAATCTATTTATAACATTGGGTTAAAGCATTAATCTTTTAATACTTCTGCCATGGCATTGGCGACATAGTCGATATTATCGACATTTAAACCAGCGACGCACATACGCGAATTGGAAACCATGTAAATACCAAACTCGCTTTGCATGCGTTCCACTTGCTCAGGCGTCAATCCTGTAAAGCTAAACATGCCGTTTTGATTGGTCAGGTAATCAAAGTTACGATCAGAGATTTTGGCCTCTAGTACAGATTTAAGCTTCATACGCATGGCTTTGATACGGTCACGCATGCCATAAACTTCACCGATCCATTGCTCGTGCAAGGCTTCATCATTCATGATGATATCAACCACGCGTCCACCGTGTGATGGCGGGCTTGAGTAGATACGGCGCACCATAGAGGTCAGCTGACCAAAGACGCGCTCGGCTTCATCGGTAGTTGGACAAACCACTGATAGACCACCGACACGCTCGCCATATAGCGATAAGTTTTTGGAAAATGAGTTGCTGACAAACAGCGGTAGACCCATATCGACTGCCTTACGAATAGCATAAGCATCGCTGTCCATATCTTCGCCAAAACCTTGATAAGCGATATCCATGAATGGAATCAGCTCGCGCTCTTGAATGACGTTTAGCACTTGATCCCACTGCTCTTTGGTCAAGTCCACGCCCGTTGGGTTGTGGCAGCAAGGATGAAGTAAAAGAACATCGTCTTTGTTTAACGTCTCAAAGAACGCAATCATCTCATCGAATTTGATGCCGCCAGTGGTTTTATCGTAGTAGGGGTATTTGCCAACTTCAACATCACTGCCCTCAAAGATAGCAATGTGGTTGCCCCATGTTGGGTCGCTCACATAGCATTTAGATTGCGGGAACCATTCATGAATAAATTCAGCACCTACTTTCAATGCGCCAGAGCCACCAATAGTAGCGATGGTAGCGACAAGACCGTCTTTTAATACTTGTGCATCTTTACCGAATAACAGTTCCTGACAACCTTTACGGTGACCTGGCAGTCCTGCCATCGGTAAATAAGGACGCGGAGAGACAGGGTCTGCAATGCGCTGTTCGGCAGTTTTTACACATTCAAGTACCGGCATTTTACCGTCTTCGTCGTAGTACACACCCACGCCCAAGTTTACTTTATCGGGATTGCTGTCTTTTGCAAACTTGTCCATCAGCCCCAAGATTGGATCACCCGCGTAGTAGTCGATACGTTCAAACATTTTTTTTCCTTACAAGAATAAAATAAAGCACAAGAATAGACACGAAGCCGCCAAAAAGCATAAACCAGATTGACAATTAACTCAACGTTAGATTCAACCATATTGATTAATTAACTGATTAGATGAGCTATTTGATCATCTAAATATATTTTTAGCCAATTAAAGGGCTAATATCCATTTAAAAATAGCGTCTACTTACGCTAGCTCCCTTTATAATCGTTAAAATGGCTTGCAAAATAAGTCTGCAAAAACTCTTTAAAGGCGATACTGGCAGGCGATAGCGCTCGCGATGAACGCTGATATATAAAGAACCTACGCACTTTAACGGGCTGTGCAAGTGGGCGCATTTGTAGGCCATTGGCACTTACCCAATCAATGACTTCTGGCATATAAGGCAAGCATAAAGTAATACCAAAGCCCTGACGCGTCATCTCAAGCGCTGTCGACATAAAGTTTACTTTATAGCGCGCTTGCTGAATATGCGTGGCAACCGTCTCATCTAGCTCAGCGGTCACTTGCTCAATAAAAGGCCCTTGTAAGGTAATGAGTGGAGTATCTATTAAATCTTTCCATACCACCTCTTTTTTTTGAGCCAACGCATGATTATCTGGCATCACTATGCAAAATGGCAGCTCATACAACAAATCAGCACTAATATCATCCTCAGTTTCCATCAAACCAAGCTCCGTACCGACACCTAGATCTACCTCAATATCTTGAATGTGTTGCAGGACGTTTTCTGCAGAGCAATCCAATAAAGACACGCTGATATCAGGATAATCTTTGGCGAACTGAGCGATGACCGCAGGCATAGATGAGGCGGCGAACTGCGATACCGCTAGCCTGACTTGACCTTGCGCAAGACTCATCAGACTGCTCGCTTCATTTTCAAATAAATGCATCTCATTAAGTACCCGCCGCGCTTGCGGCAATAAATGTCTGCCTACGACCGACAAAGATAGCTGGCGAGTGGTACGATCAAACAACACGATTCCAAGGCTGGTTTCTAACTCTTTAATCAGTCCGCTGACCGCAGATTGGGTCAAATACATCTGGTCACTGGCACGTGTAAAACTGCCGCTGTCAGCGACTTTGATAAAAGCTGTGAGCTGACGAATACTGATATTCATAAGTAAACCTGATAAATAAATTAAAAAAAACAATTAGTCTTATAAATAAAGCTACTCTAAGATGAGTATATCGTCAATATATTGCATTGATATATACAACTTTTTATGTGAATTTTATACCACCGATTAACGTTAAGGATGATTACAATGGCAGATTTATTTGAAAACCCAGTAGGATTGCAAGGGTTTGATTTTGTCGAATTCGCCTCGCCACAACCTGAAGCGGTAGAAGCACTTTTTGAGCAACTTGGTTTTACCCATGTTGCCAATCACCGATCCAAAGATGTCTCTTTATACCGTCAAGGTGATATCAACCTCATCTTGAACCGCGAGCCAAGAAGCCCGGCCAGCTACTTCGTTGAAGAGCATGGAGCAGGAGCCTGTAGCATGGGCTTTCGTGTTAAAGATTCTGCAAAAGCTTACGAGCTTGCGATTGAAAATGGTGCCCAGCCAGTAGAGGTGCCGACAGGATTTATGGAGCTAAGACTTCCTGCCATCAAAGGTATCGGCGGCTCACTGATTTATCTGATTGACCGTTTTAAAGATGGTGAGTCTATCTACGACGTCGACTTTGAGTTCTTCCCAGATGTTGATAGACGCCCTGTTGGACACGGCTTTAAAGTCATCGACCACCTGACTCATAACGTCTACCGTGGTCGCATGGCTTATTGGGCAAACTTTTATGAGCGCATCTTTAACTTCCGTGAAATCCGCTATTTTGATATTAAGGGCGAATATACAGGGCTGACCAGTAAAGCCATGACCGCGCCCGATGGCAAAATCCGTATTCCATTAAATGAAGAGTCTAAGCAGGGCGGCGGACAAATCGAAGAGTATTTGATGCAGTTTAATGGCGAAGGTATTCAGCATATTGCCTTAGCCAGTGATGACTTATTTGCCAGTATCGATAAACTAAAAGCGGCGGGCATACCGCTTATGACCGCGCCAACGGCTACTTATTATGAAATGCTAAGCGAGCGTTTACCAAATCATGGCGAAAACGTCTCTGAATTGCAAACGCGTGGCATCTTATTAGATGGTACTACTGAAGGCGGCAAACCGCGTCTACTATTACAGATTTTCTCTGAAACTATCTTAGGTAGCCCAGTGTTTTTTGAGTTTATCCAACGTAAAGGCGATTACGATGAAGGCTTTGGCGAAGGTAACTTTAAAGCGCTGTTTGAATCAATAGAGCGCGATCAAGTGCGCCGCGGCGCTATTGGGCAGTCTGAGACAGAAACAGAGTAAATTTAACCATTAAGCAAACATGGCAGGACAAAAAGGAATTTGTCTTGCCACCATTAACGCTATATTACTAAAACACCGTACTAGCAAAAATACTGTATTAGCAAAGACACTGTATTAGCAAAGACACTGTGTTACCAAAGTACTGGTCTAAATAAAACGGACGAATAGCAAAAGGAATGCTGGCATGGAACGCCAAAACAAACAACCTTATCTCTCGCATCAACCTGATGCTCATGGTCATATTCACTATAGTGATGATGAGCATGCCATGTGGCAAGCGCTCCTTGAGCGTCAAGCCGAGCAAATACCCAATCGTGCTTGCACAGCATATCTAGATGGACTTAAAAAGCTCAATCTACCGTCGGATCGTATTCCACAATTACATGTTATTGATGAAGTGTTGCAAGCGGCCACAGGTTGGCAAACGGCCGCCGTACCAGCTTTAATTAGCTTTGGTAAGTTCTTCACACTCTTAGCCAACAAATCTTTCCCCGTTGCGACCTTTATCCGCCGTTTTGATGACATGGACTATATAGAAGAACCGGATATCTTTCACGAGATTGTCGGGCACTGTCCGCTACTGACTCATCCTGCATTTGCTACTTTTAATGAAACTTATGGCAAGCTTGGGCTTAATGCTAGTAAAGAAGAAAGGCTATTTTTAGCACGCCTTTATTGGTTTACTATTGAGTTTGGCTTGGTCGGGCACACGAGAGATACTCGCCGAATTTATGGTGGTGGCATCTTAAGCTCCCCTTATGAAACTATTTATGCCCTCAATGATGAGACTCAAAATCAATCAGATCATCAATCCCATCATCAGCCTGAGCATCGAGCTTTCGATTTACTAGATGTGTTACGTACCCCTTATCGTATCGATCATATTCAGCCTATCTACTATGTCATTGACGATTTGGATACGCTGTTTGACATCGTAAATAGCGATATTATGGGCGTGGTCAAGCAAGCGATGTCGCTTGGAATGTTTGAGCCAACCTATAAAGTCGAAACCAGTTAATTGCTTAATCAATTGACTGTTTAATCAACTGATCATTAAAGAAAGTGATAGCTTAATTAAGAACACTTAAACATTGTCTGCTTAAATAAACAATCACGTCAACATGGACGTACATTTAACAACAACTCAATAGTTAAAATAAAAGGAATTTACTATGACTGAGCATCTACAAGCCTTATCTCAAGCCAGCTGCGAAGCCTGCCGTGTCGGCGCCCCAAAAGTCGAAGATACTGAAGCACGCGAGCTGTTACAACAACTTCCTGATTGGTCGCTTATCGAAGTCAATGGTATCAATCAATTACAACGCCAATATAAATTCAAAAACTTCATTACTGCAATGGCGTTTGCCAATCAGCTGGCAGATATTGCGGAAGCCGAAGGGCATCATCCTGGCATATTGGTAGAGTGGGGCAAAGCCACGGTTACTTGGTGGTCGCACAGTATCAAAGGTCTGCATCGCAATGATTTTATCATGGCAGCAAAGACAGATAGCCTATACAGTAAGTAATGAGGGTAGCAATAATCAAAGCGACTCAGTAAACTTGCCATACTCAAAGCCAACCCTAAACCAACTTCAACTGGTCATCTAAGGATGTGTGATGCCGCCACAAATACTCACTCAGTTTTCACCTAGACTAGCATTTACTATTGCCACCACTGTCATCGCTATTATGGGTATTACCATGATAGGCTTTGGCTGGGTGCCTCATTTATCTCTAATCCTCGCTATCTGTGTGTTATTGGCTATTGGTCTATTCAAAGGTCTAAGCTTTGATGACATGCAAGGACAAATGGCCTCGGGCGTAATGCGCGGTATTGGTGCGATTTATCTGTTTTTCTTTATTGGTTTGATGGTCGCTGCACTCATGATGTCCGGCGCCATACCGACACTGATGTACTTTGGCTTTGAGCTGATCTCACCAGAGTTTTATTACATATCAGCCTTTGTACTTACCTCAATCATCGGTATTGCATTGGGCAGTAGTTTGACCACTGCGGCGACCTTGGGCGTGGCATTTATTGGAATGAGTAATGCGTTTGATGCCAATGTCGCTATTGCTGCTGGCGCCGTGGTATCAGGGGCGTTTTTTGGTGATAAGATGTCGCCATTATCTGATACTTGTACCATCGCTTCATCAGTGGTGGGGATCGATTTATTTGAGCATATTCGCAATATGATGTATACCACAGTACCTGCGTGGATACTGACGGTCATACTTTTTTGGTTCTTCTCAGGACAGACGGTCAGCGGGGACTTAAGTCAGGTAACGGTGTTACAAGGACAGCTGATCGACAGTGGTTTGGTGCATGGTTATGCAGTATTACCGTTTGTGGTACTTGTTGGATTAGCCGTGTTTCGGGTTAACGCCATTTATACCATTATTTGTACCATTATCGCAGCATTGATTGTCACCTATTTGCACAGTTCACCAAGCATTGGACAATTGGGTGGGTATTTCTTTGCCGGTTATGCGCCCGCTGAAACATTAGATCTTGGAGAAGTTGGCGGTATGCTCTCACGCGGCGGCGTACAAAGCATGTTCTTTACTCAAATGATTGTGATATTGGCTCTTAGTCTTGGTGGATTGCTGAGCGCTTTAGGTATCCTGCCAGCGCTGCTATCAGGTATCAAAGACACTTTGACCAGCTCGGGACGCGCAATATTTGCCGCAGCCATGTCAGCACTAAGTATCAACGTCCTCATCGGTGAGCAGTATTTGAGTATTCTGCTATCAGGTACAGCGTTTCGTCCGATATTTGAGCGCTTAAACTTACATCCAAAGAACTTATCTCGCACCATTGAAGATGCAGGGACGGTAATCAATCCACTCGTACCTTGGAGTGTGTGTGGCGTGTTTATCAGTCAAGCATTAGGCGTGCCAGTGCTGGATTATCTGCCTTATGCGTTTTTCTGTTACCTGTCGCTGCTATTGACATTGATATTTGGCTTTACAGGGCTGACGATTAGTCGTAAAGATGGGACCAAAGTTTCCACTCGTTAGTTAATTTAGGTTTTAGTGACGATTTTACATTTTTATAAATCTCGCATAAAGTAAAGCCGTTACGATTCA
>NZ_LNUO01000112.1:0-20263 GCF_001462175.1 Psychrobacter sp. ENNN9_III | reverse complement strand
GCCTGAGACCATTCCGCTGTTTAGTAATAAGTTGGATGTTTATGATTTATTTTATCAGCATAACTTTGATGACATTGAGTTTCAGATGCTACGACCTGATGGGCAGTTGATAGAAGGGGTGTTAGATGAGCATGGACGCACCGCTCCTGTGATTAGTGATAAAGAGGAAGAGGTTAATGTTTTAGTTGGCTTTAAAGATGTGGATTGGGGTATTGAATTTGCACCTGATGAAGAAAGTTCAGAATCTACCAAAAATAAAGATGACGAATTAAAACAAACTTTAGATCAGAACACTTCTCAGGAGAATAATAATGACTAAAGCTAAAAGTGTTGTTATTAAAATTCGTTTTGTTGATTTGATGAATAAACCATTTCCAAATTTATATCATCTTATTAGAGAATCAAAAAAATTAATTAGTGAAAATAAATCAGATACTTCAGGTCTTGGCGTACCTATTAGTAGACCTCCCGGTACCATGCTAACTGTTAGTATCAAGCATCCATTGACAAACAAGATGATTGATATTCAACGTCCTATTGTTGTACCGACACAGAAAGGCACAATGACTATCAAAGCGCCATTTTCTATTCAGATAGTTAAGCTTCGAGCCCTAAACAATGGTGGCTCATACAAAAGAAGCACTCATAAAGTTGCTGCAGGTAAAGATAAATATGAGGTTAAAAAAGGCCAAGATCTATACACTATTGCTAAAATGCATAACACCACATGGCAGATACTAGCGCAGCTGAACAAATCGACTATTAAAGACCCTGATGAAATAGTTCCAGGGCAGGTAATCAAAGTGCCACCCAAAGGTAGTAGCTTAACAAGCATCACCAATGACAGACCTGATTCTCTAAAAAATCAAACTCATTATAAGGTAAAAAAGGGAGAGACATTATCTGACATCTCACAAAGAAGTGGAGTGTCAGTAGAGCAGCTGAAACGTATTAACGGCATTACCGACCCTACAACACTACAAGCAGAGCAAACTATTAGATTACGTGGCGCTGGTTCAGCACGGACTCATACAACACCTAAATCCACCCCCACTGCGAGACCTACACCAAAACCTTCATCGAAACCGTCTTCTTCTGACGAAGGGGAAGGGTCTTTCGGTGGTGTTCTTGAAAGTATAGGAGAGGGTTTAGGCGCTTTAGGTAACAGGGCAAAAGAAGGTTTAGAGAGTATTAATGATGCTATGAGCGGTGGCAAAAATGATAAGCCAGCTGGAGGAGCGCCTGCGGCTGGTACTGTTTCAGGTAATAGCTCCTTATCTACATCAGGTGGTTATATCGTTAAAAGAGGCGATACTTTGAGCAGTATTGCGCGAAAGCATGGCGTTGATACTAATGATTTAGCTCGTACTAATGGCTTGAAACTGATTGGTACTATCCGCCCAGGTGATAGATTAACGATTCCTAAAGGTGGCGCTACTTCTTCATCCACAGGTAGCTCTTCTCAATTAAGTAAGCCAGATAAACCTGTAAACGTAACTACAAAACCTAGTAATAGCTCTGATGGTACGCCAAAGGATGTCGCTACCACTAATGGTGCTTGTATTTGTAAGGCGCATGATTTGATTTGGGGTGCAAAAGTAGACTGTGATTTTAGAAAAAAGGTAGTTGAGATAAGCCAAGACTTATGGCCTGATGACTATTTAGCAATGGCTAATAATTTAATGGCATTAATGCATCTAGAAACAGGTGGAGGTTTTGATCCTTCTAAGGTTAATTCTCTCGGCTATGTTGGGTTAGTTCAAATGGGTGCAGCTGTACGGGAAGATTTAGGAGTTTCTAGTAAAGAATTGCTCAATATGTTAGCTGTAGAACAATTAGATTGGGTTAAGAAGTATTTTCAATTGTATAATAATCGATATAAGAAAATTGATAGTTTTCTTGAGATGTACTTAACTATACTTTATCCAAATTCTGTCAGACCTGCTGGTGATGATGTAGATGATAATGACGTTATATTCAAAGACAATGGACAAGTAAAAGGAAATGCTTATAAACAGAATCCAGCGTTTATGAAAGAAAAAGGAGAATGGCAAAAAAGAGGGTTTTCAGGTGGTGTGACTTACGCATGGGAAGTTAAAAAAGAGATCGCGCATCATTATAATGACGGGGAAAAACCTGAAAATAGGGTATTTAAATCTACTTACTCTCAAGTAGTACAACCGCCATCAGAACAATTTAATAACTTAAAACTTAATCCACTAGCTTGCGGCGGTAGAAAACATTACAAAAGAACTATGAATAATATTGCTGCTTTACATCCAATTTATCAACCATACGTAATAAAATTGATTAATGAGGGTTATGAAAAAACTGGTATAACCTGGGTAATTACTGATGGTTATCGAAGCCCTAAGGCGCAAGATCAGCTTTCTTCAAAAGTGACCTCAGCTGGAGCTTTACAAAGTTATCATCAATACGGTCTTGCTATAGATGTAGTATCTGTAACTAATGAAGAAATTACATACTTAAAAAGCAACTCTTTATCGATAGAACATAGTAAAAAGCTGGGACCAATTGGTATAAGTTTAGGTCTAGAATGGGGGAGGAAGTTGGACGAGAAAAAAAGACTACCCTCACTTCCAAATAAAACCCAAAAATAAGACATGGAGGAACTTAAAACCTCAGCTATTAAAAATAGGTATTGGAAATTATAAAAAACTAATATTTGATTAAGGAGAGAAGTATGAATAAAGCACTAAAATTAATAGCCATATATATTGTCGCTCTTTCAGGAACCGCTTGTATAAACACAAGTACAAACATTGAAAAAACAAAGAGTAAGGTTGTCGATCAATTTTCTTCTGGTCTTGAAATTAATACAGGATCTATTCCTCTACAAATATTGAACGATAGCTTCGAAGTAACTCCTGATGATGGTCTTGTTCTAAATCAAACTGTTGAGGTATTTAAACTAAATAATGGAGAATGTCTTTCATTAGTTACATTGTATAATGAGTCTGGTTTTGGAGGATATGAGGATCTGTTGGTTTTTAAAGATAGTAAAATAACAACTAGCTTACAAAGAAATTTATTTTTCTTAAATGAAAATGGAGCAGTCATGGAAGCAGATATAGAATACGATGTTAATGTTGACAATTCAGAAGAAACTCAAAATATTCTAATAGAAGACTTTAATAGGTATAAACAAAAATTTAACTCTAAGGTGATTTCTGTATGTAAGTAATTATTCATATTCGTAAAGTTAAAATTATATTTGGTAAAACTATCTTTTATCAAGCCTTGTGTCTTTAATATCTTGCTTTATGACTCGATTAATCATTCTATTGAAAAATAAAAAGAATCAAACGCTACTAATAGATAAAAATGAAAACATATAAAGTGCGCTTTTAATAATTGGGTTAACAAGGATTTATATGAGAACAACCATACTACTTATATTTGTAGTTGGAATAGCATCTTGTTCCAATTCACCAGTAATTGATAGCATTTCAAGCAATTCAAAAAATTACGTTTCTCAATTTTATGGTGTGTACAAGTATAATAATTATCAAACTGACAAAGATCTTGGAACTGGCGTTGGTGTTTTTTATAATTTAAAAGTTTTTAAAAATATTTGCAAAATTGATATGGAGGGGTATCAAACAGACAAACAATTAAGGTGTTATATAAAGTTAGCCGATAATAACAGTATTGAGATTTATGACATAGAAAAAATAAGAAATTTGGTACAATTCGAAAAACTGATGAAAATGAATTTTCGATAGACATGAGCTATTATTTAGAAGGTGACAACTATTCTTACTCTATCGAAAAGATGGAATAATTTTCTTTTAATATAATTAAAGGTATTACACTCCTAAACTTGAAAAAATTTATTATATTCAAGAAATCAAAAAAATTACATATTAAGATGTTAATATTTTTTCTCAATCAATATTTAATTTATTTAACGTTGTTTTGAAGTTAAAAAATTAAGAGTAAAAGCTTACCCTCAAAATAAAATTGATCCTAACAATGACGGTAAGGTCATGAAGTCTGAAATAGCAGAAGCAGTCAGTCATTATTTGACAAATGGCCTAAAGTATAAGGATTTCAAAATCACCTGTTCACAAGTTGTTCAAATCCCCACAAACAATAGCTCAATTGATATTGCACCATGGATGAGAATAGCTATTCGTGAAGATAAACAATGGAAAGGCACTCATGAGAAGAATATAAAAGACAATTATCATAATTTAGTAGGTATCAGTAGCTATCAATCACTTGTAGGTACTGCTCAAGCTTGGTGTGCATCTTTTGTGAACTACTGCTTAAAAGATTCTGGTTATTCAATGGTCACCACTAACGATCCTTATAATAAAGTAAGAGCTAAAGCCTTTAAGAAAGATACTGTTAACTTCGTAAGAATTGAGAATCCAGTGTATGGTGCAATTGCAGTGAGCAAAGAAGTTAGTCATGTATGCTTTGTAATAGGTAGAAAAAATAAGGATAGATTCTACAGGTTGGGAGGTAATCAAGATCAAATGATAGCATTCGATAGTAGAAAAATTAGTACGTATATTTATTACTATCCTAAAAAAGCTTGGGGTTCACACTCTCAGCAACCAGCACCTATAGTTGATACCCAATCTTTAATTGATCAAGGACTAAACTCCCATGACTCTACCTCGACTCGATAGTGTAAAGAAAACGGTTAGTTGGATTGTACTTCTACTGCTAACCACATCTACCAGTACACAGGCAGAAATACACGATAATCAATTGAACTCAAGTGAAGTGATTGATGTTCAATACTTAATAAGCGAATCTACGTTGAACTGTTCTTTTAACACCTCAAGTGGAGAACTAATAAGCTTTTACACGAATCTTTTGGAAAATTCATCAATAAAGCAAAGAAATAGCCAGTTTATCATTGGAAATAGATATAAAGTAAAAAATGTAAAATCAATAAATAGTACATTTAAGAAAACGAAAAATGAAATATCTAAAAATATGGATACCGATTTCAATAAATTCGGTGTGAGAGTACTTAGGATTTCTAGTTTTGCTCAAAATGGAGATAGTGAAAATTTTGGATATTATATTGTTTTAAAAGGTAAGCCTTCGATCAATAAGAGTATTTTACAGAAGCATAATGTAGAATTAACCTATTCAACTATAGAAGAGACAGTTGGCGGTAACACACGGGTTCGATGTATTTTAGTCGGTTAATAGTTATATTTAAAAACATATTGTTGGTAATTTGAAGGTTAGAATCATGTTTAAGGTATCAATTTTCCTATTAGGTCTTTTATTTTTAGTATCTTGCACCCATGATGCTGTTAATCATAGTATTGAAGAAGAGAAAGAGTTAAATACCATAAATGATTTATATAAAAACATAGTATTAGAAGTAAAAAATTTACTTTGACAGTAAAGATATAGAGTCATTTAGCACGTCTGAATATATTATTAGGCAATCAAATACAAGTAATCCTTTAAATTTTTCTATAAGATCTTATCTTGACAGTGTAAGTGAGGAAGAAGTAGATTTAGGTTTTAAAACAAAAAACTTAGGGATTAGATCTTTTGAAATTGAAGTTAAAGATAGGACAGCTTTGATAAACTTTATAAGTAAAGACCTAAATATTAAGGGTTCAGAACAAATCTTGAACTTTGACTATAATATTTATAAGACAGCCAAGCAATTTGATTATATAGATGATGTGAAAATATGTATTAATAGTATTTATAATTATCAAATGGCTTTTTAGTTAATGAAAAACCTATTGAATGTCCTTTCTAATTTTAGATTTTATTCTTATTTAAACTAAGTCTGCACGTATAGGAAATACTAATCCATTTACAGCATGGCATTCCCTGTCACAGGTGACTTAAACGGACAGACTAAAGTACTCAAAGTCCCAGTTGTAGCCTTTAGCATCAAATTTGTCGACAACAACAATCAACCCATACCACATTACGAGTTTAAAACCCTATACCGTGGCAAACAATCTGCTATAAAAAGAGCAAACAACCAAGGTATTAGCACTATAAAAGCCCTTGTTGGTCAAAAGCTTACCGTTATCGATGGACAAGATAGAGCTAAGACAACCGCCATCGTTACCTATGGCTCCAAACAATGGACTATGATAATAGGTATAAACATCACCGAAGAAGATATTAGCAATGTACCAGATATCTTAAATTAAGAAGCATCGACTACTCCAGAGACCAGTAAACAAGATGACAAGCCAAAACCCCAAACAGAGCAAGACCCTGTCATCAAAGTAGAAAAGCCAAAGGTAACGGAGGTTGAAAAAAAGACAGAAACAGGGCCGACGCTTGAGGTTGCCTCAGATGAGGCTAAAATCACCATAAAGTTCGTTGATGAAGCAACAAATAAGCCACTATCGGGGCTTTCATATATCACTCAGTCTGCTAAATATGGTAAGAACACTTCTGTGACCGTAAATGATGGTACGAGAGGTAGAACACATGATTCGCTAGTAGGTGTTGATATAACCGTACTGGTGTATGAAGACGGTAAGGAAGTTAAGAAAGATGTCATTACAGCAAGTGCTGATCGAAACGGTATTCCTTATGTTTATAAGGCTAGAAAGCCTAAAAACTACTTATACCCGTTGCCAATAAATGCAACTGCAGATTACAAATCAGACATGAGATCTTTTGGAAGTAATCGTTCAAGCGGTAAACGCAAACATGCGGGAGCAGATTTATATGCGCCAACTGGAACAACTGTAAGAGCAATGGAGTCAGGTGTCGTATTAAGTACTGGTAGCTTTTATGCGGGCACCGATTTTGTGACTATTAAGCATCAAAACCATATTATTAGATACGGAGAATTGGCACCGGGTTCGATAAAAGTCAAAGCAGAAGATGAGGTAGCTAGAAGTGACCTAATCAATCCTAACTCTTTTTTGGATAATGCGGATAAATAATCATGAAAAACTTTTCTTTTTTCTTTCTTCTATGTTGATACTGTCTTCTTGCTATAACAGTGGTACAACTACAGAACCAGCTAATCCAAGTACAAATTTGAACGAAATCGAAGTAACATCAAAAATACTCATTTCTAACTTTACATCGGTATGCTCACATGACGAAGCGAAGCCTATGAGTATTAGTAGTAGCTTAACAGTTTGGGGCTTTGAGCCATTACTATCTGACAAAGAGCGAAAATGTGAAAAACTTAATCTTAAAGACTTCTCGGCAATGAACTGTAAATATGATGAAGACTTAATACAAAACTCAGGTATTCATCTGTATAAGGATTCTGAAGGTTGGTACAAATTTATATATGAAACCGCTGATATGTGCACTAATGCCTTAAACACTTATGCAGCACAAAGTGAAGAGCTTTAGATAGACTTCATAATAAATGTATACTATTTGCCACTCAGGTAGCCTTCTAACCCCTGCCGTCAAATCCGTACAACTAAAATTGGAAGGTTTTAATTACGCAGCTTGACAATAATAATCAAATCTCATCTGTCTTGGCGTCTTATAGCCCAAACCTGTCTGACCATGTATTAACTGATATGATGGGCTTGCTCTGCAAGATGAGCATGCAATCGCTCACAGCCATAGTGCTGTTTAGTTTCATTATGAGCCATGCGAACTAGCTTCCGCATCAAATATATATCTAATGACCCTATTATTCCTACCAATTTACCTCTCTTTAGATGCTCATAACCAAAAGTACCTAATAGCAAAAAAATCCGTCAAATATGGGTTTATTAATTATCAGGTTCGCGTTATTATCACCCCCTAATTTGCAAGACTCTACTACCTATCAAGAAAGGATGTTCTATGCGCTATGAGGTTATTGTTATTGGTGCTGGTATGGTTGGCACATCGATTGCGTGGCACCTGCAAAATAATGGTTCGCAGGTATTATTGTTAGACAAAAAATTGCCAGGGTCAGAGACCTCATATGGCAATGCTGGTTTGATCCAGCGCGAAGCGATTCATACACATCCTTTCCCGCGTCAGATCACTGAGATGATTAGAGTATTGCCTAACCAAGGTACTGACATTCGTTATCGCATACCAGCCATTCTGCGTTATCATCAAGCGCTATTGCAGTATTGGAAATACTCTTCGCCTGCATCAGTCAAAAAAATCGAGGCTGAATGGCAGACATTGATTGAACATTGTACAAGTGAGCATCAGACCATGATTACAGCGTCCGGCGCTGATGAGCTGATTACTCGTGATGGTTGGTTACAGCTGCATCGTTCTGAAGACACCTTTAAAGAAGCGATTGCCTCAGCTATTGATGCTCGCGCGCAAGGTGTTGAGCATAACGTATTAAACCTTGAAGAATTAAAAGCGATGGAGCCAAGTGCTAATTTTGATGGTTTTGTCGGGGCAATTCATTGGAAAAACTCTTGGCAAGTATCTAACCCAAGCGCCTTAGTAAAAGCGTATGCAAAAAATTTCCAAGAGATGCAAGGTACGATCAAAGAGAGCGATGTAAAAGAGATCGTACAAGAGGGGGAAGGCTGGAAAATTGTTACTGATAACGACACTTATTATAGTGATAAATTGGTCATCGCGGCTGGCCCTTGGTCAAATGATCTGATCAGACCGCTTGGCTACAACCTGCCGTTGTTCCCGATGCGTGGTTATCATCAGCACTTTAAAGTAACGGATAAAAACACCATCCATCACAGTATGTTTGATATGGATAAAGGCTTTGTTATGGGGCCAATGCAGCAAGGCATTCGTATCACGACTGGTGCTGAGATGACCACTATGAACGCGCCAAAAAACTTTGGTCAATTGCAGACCGTCCTAAAATTCGCGCGCAAAATTCTACCGCTAGATGATGCTGTCGAGAGCGAAGCGTGGGCAGGCTCGCGTCCTTGTATGCCGGATATGAAGCCGGTCATTGGCCCTGCGCCCAAGCATGACAAGCTATGGTTTGCCTTTGGTCACAGTCATCAAGGCTTTACGTTAGGGCCGATGACAGGACGCGTCGTAGAAGAGATGATTCATGAAAAGCCGGTACTGGTCGATTTGGCACCATTTAGCGCTCAGCGTTTTTCTAATTAAGCGATTATTTTTTAACTGAGTCATCACCGATTCAAGCACTTTAATAAATTAAGGATTTAATACGATGAAAAAGCTACATAGTAATCAACGTATGAGTAAAATCGTTGTACATAACCAAACGGTATATTTATGTGGTCAAGTGGGCAATAGCGATGACGACATCAAAGCGCAGACATTGACTTGTTTGGAGAAGATACAAACATTGTTAGAAGAAGTAGGTAGTGATAAATCAAAACTACTATCAGTGACGGTCTGGGTAAAAGATATGGCAGACTTTGCTGCGATGAATGAAGTATGGGATGAATGGTTTGAAGGTATTCAGCCACCAGCTCGTGCTTGTGGTGAGTCAGCGCTGGCACGTCCTGAGCTCTTGGTTGAGATGATCGCCATCGCTGCCGAGTAATTGATTGGTTATAAAGTTTATATAAAAAGGAGATGATATTAATATTGTCTCCTTTTTTTGGCTTTTATGCTTCAATAGCATTTTAATAAATGTAAGCTGATAAAACTAATGTGTTTGCTGTGTTAATAGCCTAAGCATTTGTTGCAAAAAAGCACCAACTTGCTTATGCAGGTTTTGTCGATAAGCCCAATGATGACTCACCTCATAGCTTGCCTCATCAGGTAATAAAATTTTCATCAGTCCCATTCCCTCATAACGCTTTGCCAAATCATTTGGTAGGTAACCGACGTGATGACCTGCAAGAATTAACTGTGCTGTTGCCTCCATATGATAAGTGGTGGCGCTCAGTGTCTTAGGGCGAATATGGTTAATGCTATGCTCAGTAATGTAACCTCGTTTGATCCATGAGTAGTTTTGTTCTAAGTCCTCAAAAGTCAAGCCTTCTGCTTCATTAAACAAGACGTGCTTGCGGCCACAGCAGACCACTTGCTTTTCAACAAAGGCATGTTTAAAAGTTAATAGAGGAGGAAAGCTGCCAAAGTACCCGACACCAATATCACTCTCGTTGCTCAAAAGCTTATCTAGCATACTCTCTGGGCTTTGCACATCGATAGAGAAGTGAATCAATGGATTCTTACTATAACTTGTAGATAAGCACTGTTGTAACGCGTCATAAAAAAACGCTGGCATCTGATCGATGAGACACAGCCGAATATGTCCGCCATGAACAGAGTCTAATTGCCGAATATAATGCAATTGATGTTGAAAGCTGGCAACTGCTTCGGTAAAGCTCAAACAGGCCTCATAGACTGCCGCGCCATCCTCGGTCAGTTTAAACCCCGCGCGTCCGCGATGACAGAGCGTCATACCCAAGCGATCTTCTAAATGCGTTAAATGACCGCTGATGACAGAAGGGGTCACATTTAAGCGCGTCTGCGCCGCTGTCACACCCTGACACTCTACAATAGCCATGAAGCTGCGTAAGGTTTTGATGTCTATTTTTATTAGTTCATCTAGCATTAAGAGTTATACTCCAGTACTTATTCCATCAATTCTTTAAGCTACAATACCTTTCTAAAACTTTGGTAAACTTCTAATTATGACGAATAAATCAAAGTTACTACGAAAAACCAGAAGTTTACTTCTAAATTTTACCATGGTCTATACTCCGGTATTTAGGTATTGTCAAAGCATATAACAAATTGCCTACCGTAAATCAGATAAAACAAGGATGTGAATGATGAAATTCAATCAACCATTAAGCGGCAACGATATGCCAAGATTTGGCGGCTTTGCCTCTATGATGCGTCTGCCTACGCAGGCTGATGCTAAAGGGTTAGACGCTGCATTCGTTGGCGTACCTTTAGATATCGGGGCGTCGAACCGTAGCGGTGCCAGACTGGGTCCAAGACAGATTCGCGATGAGTCACGTATGATTCGCCCTTATAATGTCGCCACGCGTGCAGCGCCCTTTGAGTCTTTACAAGTCGCTGACATTGGCGATGTGCCAATCAATACCTTTAACCTGCAAAAAAGCGTCGATATCATCGAAAAATTCTACACGGATAATATCGTCAGTCATGGCGCGATTCCGTTAACCTTGGGCGGTGATCATACCATTGCATTGCCTATTCTACGTGCGCTTGCCAAAAAACACGGCCCTGTCGGGATGGTGCATATCGATGCTCATGCTGATATTAATGACGATATGTTTGGCGAAAAAATCGCTCACGGCACCCCGTTCCGCCGCGCTGTCGAAGAAAACTTAATCGATGGCAATCGCGTAGTACAGATTGGCTTGCGTGGTACGGGCTATAGTGCTGAAGAGTTCGATTGGTCGACCCAGCAAGGCTTTCGCGTGGTGCCAGCGGAGGAGTGCTGGTACAAGTCGCTTACGCCGCTCATGGCAGAAGTGCGTGAAAAGCTTGGCGATGGACCTGTTTATTTAAGTTTCGATATCGACGGCATTGATCCAGCGTTTGCACCTGGCACGGGCACGGCTGAAATTGGCGGTTTAACCTCCACACAAGGTGTCGAGATTATTCGCGGTATGCGCGGCCTTGACGTGGTCGGTGGCGATTTGGTCGAAGTGTCACCGCCATACGATCCGTTTGGTAACACCTCAGTGCTAGCAGCAAACTTGCTGTTTGAGATGCTATGTATCTTGCCAGGTGTGCGCTATGACGACAAAGTCAAAGCAGTCTACTAATCACAGGTTTAAATTACCACTCTTATCGAAAGGGGCTGTTCTAAAAAGACAGTTTTGAAAAAATATCTCTCTAACAAGCAACCTTTATAAATAATATAAGGGTTGTTTTGAGATACCGTTTTGATAATTGCTCGAATATTCAGTGAACTTTTTTAGGATGACCGATTCATGACGCAATCAACGCAAACGCCTTCTTTATCGCCAGCAACCTCGTCCCTGACCTGCGGTGAGCTACTCGTGCAGTGGCTAGAGTATTATGGGGTCGAGACCGTATTTGGTATCCCTGGTGTGCACACGGTCGAGCTGTATCGTGGTTTGCCTAATACCGATATTCGCCATGTGACCCCGCGTCATGAGCAAGGCGCTGGGTTTATGGCCGATGGCTATTATCGTGCTTCTGGTAAAGTTGGGGTATGCTTTATTATCACCGGCCCCGGCATGACTAATATCATGACTGCGATGGCACAAGCGTTAGCAGATTCTATCCCGATGCTGGTGATATCTAGTGTCAATAAAGTTGAGGACACAGGAAGTGGTGAAGGGCATTTGCATGAGTTGCACGATCAGCAGGGCATGGTCAGCAAGGTTGCGCTTGCAAGCAAAACCATCTGGCAACCTGAATCTTTGCCCAAAGTTATCGCCGAAGCCTTTGCCATGTTTGATGGCGCGCGTCCGGGACCGGTGCATATTCAGTTGCCTATCGATGTGATCACCACCGATGCCAGTCATGTCGCCAAGCCGCCTAAAATTGATAAGAGTGTAGCAAGTTTGGCGCGACCACAGGTCACAAGACCGCTGCCCAATCCTGCACAGCTTGATTTAATCGTTGAGCAGTTAAAAAGCGCAAAAAACCCAGTGTTGCTTTACGGTGGTGGCTGCGTCGATGTCGATCACGATGCACAAAGGCTGGCTGAGCTTATCGATGCCCCGACATTTTTGACCATCAATGCCAAAGGTTTGCTGCCACCTGGTCACGCACTCAGTCTGGGTAGCAATCAGTCGTTAGAAGCTGGGCGCGCCGTCATTAGCGAGGCCGATATGGTACTGGCGATTGGTACTGAGCTTGGTGAGACCGATTACGACGTATTCTTTAATGGTGAGTTCCAAATCAACGGCACACTCATTCGTATTGACTGCGATGCTCAGCAGTTGCAGCGTCCTTTTAGAGCGGATATCGCCGTATTGTCTGATGCACAGATGGCGATTAGTGGGCTATGTACACGTTTAGAAAATCACAATCTCGGTCATAAGGCAGCAGCGCGAGTAGCCAAGGTAAAGCAGACGTTAATAGAAGCGATAACCCCGGACTTTGCTGGTCAAAATGCACTGCTTCAATTGATTAGAGATGAAGTAAAAGATGTCATCTTCGTTGGTGATTCGACGCAGCCTGTCTATAGTGGCAACCTTGGCTTTGAGGCGTTGGCGACTCGTAAGTGGTTTAACTCATCAACCGGATTTGGCACCTTAGGTTATGGCTTGCCTGCTGCGATTGGCGCAATGATTGGCTCGAAAGCTCCTGTTGTTAGTCTTATTGGTGACGGTGGTATTCAGTTTACCATTGCAGAACTTATCTGCGCGGCCGAGCTTGAGCTACCATTGATTGTCCTACTTTGGAATAACCAAGGTTATGGTGAGATTCGTCGTTATATGGAGGAGGGCGGCTTGCCACTGATTGGCGTCAATATCAAGACACCTAATTTTGAGCCATTGGCCGCAGGGTTTGGCGCAGGCTATCGTAGAATCACCGATAAGCAGCAGCTAGTAGAAGCCTTGCAACAGGATATCAATGGTAAGCAGCCAATCATTTATGAAGTAGACGAAGCCGATGAGTTTCTAACAAAAATGGCTAAGACCTATAAAAGTTTCAGCTAGCTTACTTTATTTAAAAGACAAGCACTTATCTACTATTAAATAGATAAGACTTATCAGCTATCTCTTAGTGTAGAGAGTTTGTGTTTTTGGGATATGGAACTCAGCTAACTCAGCAATTTTAAGAGTCAGTCAAACAGCCAAAATGGAAAATATTGGCGATAGCCGCCCATCATGGAGGAATTAAATGACGGTTAATATCAATAAGTCGCAACAGCCTGTTTTAGGCAATGATGCTGTCGACTCAAAAACGCCGCAAGGAGAGCAATGGCGCGCGTCATTGTGGAAGTTTTTATTGTTTTCAGCGCTTGGTATTGCGCTATTTATTATTCCGTTTCAATGGGATGGTAAAGTTACTATTTTACTTGGTGTATTAACCGATGCTTTGCAAGCCGCTTTGGGTGGTTATGTCGCTTATATTGCCCTTGCGATAGTCACGACTTCTTTTATTGGCGCGCTCGCAGTCAAAGTATTGCGTCCTAACTTACACCCAGACTCTTTACTAAAAAAAACTCTTCGATGTCGATTGGTTGTGGCTTGTTGCACGTTTTTTAGGCACGTTGTTTATTTGGATGATTTTTCTTCAAGTAGGTCCAGAATTTATTATCAATCGTAATACTGGCGGCGTCATATTCGAAGATCTTATTCCTATTTTAATCCCTCTATTTTTCTTTGCCATCCTATCTTTGCCGTTTTTGACTGATTTTGGTTTGATGGAATTTTTGGGAACTTTAGCTAGTAAGGTGTTTATTAAACTGTTCAAACTGCCAGGACGCTCAGCGGTCGATGCCATGTCCTCTTGGTTTGGTGCAGCTTCTATTGGTCTGCTGGTTACTATGCAGGAGTATGATAAAAGCTACTATAGCCAGCGTGAAGCGGCCATTATTGCCACGACTTTTTCGGTAACCTCTATCGCTTTTACTTATGTCGTTGCCAAGACTATTGGGGTAGATAATAATTTTGTTTTCTTTTACTTGACCATCGCGTTGACGGGCTTTATCGCTGCTACTATTATGCCGCGTATCCCGCCACTGTCATTAAAACCTGATACTTATCATTCTGGTAAATGTATGTTGGATGAAGACATTCCTGCACAATACAGTATGCCGCAGTGGGCACTGAACCGGGCAGTGACTCGAGCATACTCTATGCCAGACTTGGGTAGCGTATTCAAACATAGCGTAAAAAACCTGTTTGATATTTATTTTGGGCTTATTCCGATTATTTTTGCAATCGGTACTATTGGTCTGGGTTTGGCTGAATACACCCCTGTATTTGATTGGATTGCCGCGCCATTAGTTCCCGTACTCGATTTATTACAAATTCCAGAAGCGACCAAAGCAGCCCCTGCCATGATTATGGGTTTTGCTGATATGTACTTACCAGCGTTGGTCGGTAAGAGTATCGAGAGTGAGATGACACGCTTTATCGTTGGCGCTGCCTCTATCACGCAGATTATTTACATGTCTGAAGTTGGCGCGCTAATTTTGAAATCGAACATCAAACTTAATGTTTTAGAGTTGTTTGCAATCTTTATTATCCGTACGCTTATTAGCTTAGTGGTTATTACATCAGTGGCACATCTACTGTACTAATAGAGACTTACAATAGTGACAAAGCCGGTTTGGTTTAAACTCAGACCGGATTTTTGCTATTTATATATTTTCAAAAAACTCTCAAAGCGCCGCGTTAAAAGCTATGTTTAACAAATACTATTAAATCGCTAAGCGTGAAAACTTCTCTTGATACTCCTTCGGGGTCAGCTCGGTGGCGCGTTTAAACAGGCGGGTAAATGATGAGATGTCATCGTAGCCAACTTGTTCGGCGAGCGATTTTATCGTCACATCGCCTGTTTCTAATAAGCGTTTGGCCTGCTCGACTCTGACCGCTTGAATATACTCAATCGGGCGCATCGCGACGCAAGATTGAAAACGCCTGTTTAGAGTACGCGGAGTGACATTGACCATGGCGGCCAAATGGCTCACCTGTAGAGGTTGCTTAAAGTTCTCTTCGATAAACTCTTGTACTTGCTTAATCAGTTGGTCAGCATGTGGCTTATGTAGCGTCACGTTGATATAGCTGTTTTGATTGCCACGTTTGCTATCGATGATCTGGGTTTTAGCCACTTGGGTCGAAATCTCGCGCCCACAATAGCGCTCGATTAATAATAATCCCAAATCATAAAAGGCGCTACCGCCCGCCGCACAAAATATATCGCCAAATTGGGTTTTAGATGCGCCTTTTGCTTGCGTGACAAACTGGTTTTCTTGCAAATCAACCAATGGAAAATCTGCCTTAAACTTGCTGGCATAGCCCCAATGGGTTGTCGCGACTTTGCCATCGAGCAAGCTTGCTTTTGCCAAAAAAAACGCACCGCTACAGTTACTGGCGATATCGGCTTTGGTACTCGCCAGCCGCTTGATATGTTCAATCAACTCAGCGTTCTGACTCAGCACTTTATCGATGGAATCGCCAATCGTTGGGATTAACAATAAATCGCATTCCGTCACCTGCCGAATATCGCAATGCGCTTGCATGATTAAGCGATTGCTACATCTGATATCCGCACCGCCTAAGCTTGCAATCTGCACATTAAACCTTGGCTCTACGCGCTCATCCAAAAAGCGCTGCCAGCTGACGCCAGTAAATGAAAACAAATCTAACGCCCCTGTCAGAGCGCTACCAAGCACACCATCGAAACCAAGGATAATGACTTTAAAGGGTTTGGAGTAGGGCAAAATTTAGTTTCCTTTTAGGTGTATGCAAATCTATAGCTGATAATAAATAAAAGCATTCGCTAATATTTGCGTGCAGCTGGTAAAGATTTTCTTGCGTGCTGTGCGCTTCGCCAGACAGGGGCTGCAAAAATCTCCCCCAGCTGCGCTAAGCGTAATTTGAAGTTCACTCACCATACATTAGAAAGAATGTCTTATTTAACCTTAATTATGTCATAAATGACAATACGGCAAGGCATTAAATTAGATTACTATCAAGTTATCACCAAATTTAATAAGTTAACGAGAATACTATGGCAGCAGATACGCTTATCAACGACTTTGAATTACCGTTCCAATTATATGATGTACTGGGCGCAGAAAATTTAACCGAGCATCCAAAATTTGCAGAGCATAGCCGCGAAACCTTCGACGCCGTACTCGACACCGCTAATAAAGTTGCCACTGATTTGTTTTTACCGCATAACCATTTAGCAGATAAAAACGAGCCACAGTTTGACGGCAAAAAAGTCAGCATGATAGACGATGTAAAAGTTGCCTTTGATGCCTTTCGTGAGTCAGGCTTTATAGCGGGTCGTTATAGCTTTGACGATGGCGGGATGCAACTACCGGAAACTGTCATGACGGCGGTGGCAGGCTATTTTATGGCAGCCAATCCATCGACCACTGCTTATCCATTTTTGACCACGGCCGCAATCAATGTCATCTCACATTTCGCTAGTGATGAGATTAAAAATGCCTTTATGCCGCGTATGCTAACGGGCGAGTTCACAGGAACGATGGCACTGACCGAGCCGCATGCTGGCTCGTCACTGGCTGATATTAAAACCACCGCTGTCAAGCAAGGCGACGGTAGCTACCGTATCAAAGGTAGCAAGATTTATATCTCAGCAGGCGATCACGAACTGTCTGATAATATCGTGCATCTAGTATTAGCCAAAGTACCGGGCGGTCCTGGTGGCGTCAAAGGTATTTCTTTATTTGCCGTACCCAAGTATCGACTAAATGATGATTTATCGGTCGGCGAGCGCAATGATGTCCATCTAACCGGACTCATTCATAAACTTGGCTATCGAGGAGCGACTTCTACGGCGTTGAGCTTTGGCGATGCAGGCGAGTGCTATGGCTACCTTATTGGTGAAGAGCATTTTGGTCTGCGTTATATGTTTAAAATGATGAACGAGGCACGTATCGCGGTTGGCTTTGGCGCGGCGATGATTGGCTATCGTGGTTATCAGTACTCGCTTGATTATGCCAAAGACAGAACGCAGGGCAGAATCGCACCGAACAATAAACCTGAAGATGCAGCAACGGCGATTATCAATCATGGTGATGTTAAACGCATGCTACTTGCGCAAAAAGCTTATAGCGAGGGCGGCATTTCACTGTGCTTATACGGCTCAAACCTGATTGATCGTATCAATACCTGTGAAGACGCCACACTCAAAAACGAGCTATCAGAATTATTGGATTTATTAACGCCAGTACTCAAAGCATGGCCGTCAGAATATGGGCCGAAAGCCAATGATTTGGGTATTCAAGTATTGGGCGGTGCAGGTTATACGCGTGAATATCAGGCCGAGCAGTTTTGGCGTGACAACCGTCTCAACCCCATTCATGAAGGCACAAATGGTGTGCAGGCGTTAGATTTGTCATTCCGTAAGTTGTGGCAAAACAAGGGTCTTGGTATTCAAGTTCTAAAACGTGAAATCACCCAAGATCTAGAAAGCATTAGTACACCAGAGACTGCCAAACTTGCCGGTAAATTGACGCCTTATATGGGTCATTTGCATGAAGTGCTCGTGCATTTAAGCAAAATCCTGCAAACGGAAAAGGCAGTAACGTTGACCGGTAACGCACAAGCATTGATGAATATCTTTGCAACCATCGTGGTCAGTTGGATTTGGATTCGCCAAGCGAGCAAAGCGGAGCAACTACTAAGTACGACGCAAGATGTTGAGCAGCAGAATTTTTACAAAGGCAAACTACAAGCAGCAAAATACTTTATCGATTGGGAATTACCCTTAATCAATCGCGATATCGAGCTGTTAAATAATGACAATTCGGTTTGTACTGATATGCAAGCCGCGTGGTTTTAAGAATTTAGACAGTAGTCACATCGCTTTTTAGACAGTTATCACAGATAAAATAATACTCTTTTAAAGGAATAAAATATGACGCTAAATACAAATGGAATTGCTTCAGACGTAACTGGTAAACGCATTTTAATCACTGGCGGGGCATCTGGTATCGGTGCGGCAAGTGCGCTACTGCTCGCCAGTCGCGGGGCCAAAGTAGTGATTGGTGATTTAGCAGAAGAGATGGGGGCAGCTGTTGCCAAGCAAGCACAAGACGCTGGTAATAGTATCGTGTTTAAAAAAAGTCGATGTCACCAGCGGCGATGAAGTACGGGCGCTATTTGCCTTTGCCATGGAGACGCTCGGTGGCCTCGATGTGGTGATAAACAATGCTGGCATCGATCACAAGCCAGCACCCATGCATGAGCTGAGCGATGAAGATTTCGATCGTAATATCGCCGTCAACCTAAAAGGCGTCTGGCATTGTATGCGTGCCGCTGTCGCTTGTATGGCACCTAATGGCGGTGGACATGTGATCAATGTCGCGTCTATCGCAGGACTACGTTCTGCACCGCTACTCTCTGCTTATAGCGCTGCCAAACATGGTGTCATGGGGCTAACCAAGTCTGCGGCTCATGAATATGCGCGTGTCAATATCCGCTTTAATGCCATCTGTCCAAGCTTTATCGATACGCCGATGGTACGTAATACCATGGCAAATATGGACGAGCGCGCCCAGCAAGCGACCATTAAAGCCAGCCCAATGCGCCGTTTAGGTGACGTTGATGAGGTGTCAGGTGCGATTGCGTGGCTGGCGAGTGATGAGAGTAGCTTTATGAATGGTCATGCGTTTACCCTTGATGGTGGTATGTTGGCTTAATATTCAAATAACTGCTAAACCATTACGGCGTTAGCCTCGCTCGATGTACTATGCGTACTATCTACGCTTGGCTGCCTTGTAATGAGTTTGCAGTTTTTTGACTATAATTTATTAAGTATTTACGATAAAAGATTGAATAGCTAATTTAAAACATAAGGAATAGATAAAAGATTGAATAGCTAATTTAAAACATAAGGAATAATGATGAAAGATTTATTTGATTTAACGGGTAAGATTGCGTTGGTCACAGGTGCGAGCCGCGGTATTGGTGAGTCTATCGCCCGCCTATTGGCATCTAGAGGCGCGCATGTGATTGTCTCTAGCCGTAAGATAGACGCGTGCCAAGCGGTCGCCGATAGCATCAAAGCTGATGGTCATAAAGCCAGCGCCTTTGCTTGTCACGTCGGTGAGATGGACCAGATTGAGGCAGTTTTTGAGCATATAAAAAGCGAATTTGGTCAACTTGATATCTTAGTCAATAACGCTGCCGCCAATCCTTATTATGGTCATATCCTAGATACGGATCTGGGCGCGTTTGATAAAACAGTAGAAGTTAATATTCGCGGTTATTTCTTTATGTCGACGGCGGCGGGTAAAATGATGCGCGAGCAGGGCGGTGGAGTAATTTTAAATACGGCATCAGTCAATGGCTTGGTCGCAGGTGATAAGCAAGGCATCTATTCAATTACTAAAGCCGCTGTGATTAGCATGACCAAAGCCTTTGCCAAAGAGTGCGGTCCATTAAATATTCGCGTCAATGCGTTATTGCCGGGTCTGACTGATACCAAGTTTGCTTCTGCCTTAACCACTAATGATAAAGTCTTAAAAATGGCGCTACATGCCATTCCACTAGGGCGCGTAGCCGATCCGGACGAGATGGCAGGTACGGTATTATACCTAGTGTCTGATGCGTCGAGCTATACCACGGGCGCTACGGTCGTAGTCGATGGTGGTATGCTTGCTTAATAGTAAATGAGTAGTTTGAAATAATAGAGCCAGCTCTTAAGGTAACAAAACCGCATGATGCTAATATCATGCGGTTTTTTT
>NZ_LNUO01000111.1:0-13655 GCF_001462175.1 Psychrobacter sp. ENNN9_III | reverse complement strand
ATAATCTTTGGATAGCCTTTTTTTTAAGTATTTTAAACGTAGTTTTGTTAGCGTTTTTGAGTGACATCCAAGTCGCGTTTTTGAGTGACATCCAAGTCGCTTGAATAAGCAAATAAGGCAGGTGCACCGCCCGTATGCCAAAATAAAACACGATCGGTTTTTTTAATTTGGCCCGTACGAATCATATCTATGAGTCCGCCCATCGCACGACCCGTATAAACCGGATCTAATAATATTCCTTCTGTTTGCGCAGTCATCTCAATGGCTTCATTTTCGAGTGTGCCAACCACACCATAACCCTCGCCAACATAATCAGAATTAAGCATCAAATCGGACTCTGAAAATTTGTAATCTGCGTTGATGAGTTTTGCTGTACTGTTAGCAAGTGCGACAGTATATTGATCAAAAGGCACTTTATCGGTTTCGCCCTTATCAATATTGATGCCGACAATCTGATAGGGTGAGTTGAAAATCTTGTTCCCAAGCATTAATCCTGCTTGTGTCCCTCCAGAGCTAGACGCAAAGACGATATGAGTAAATGTTTCGTTTATGCTTTCACGTTGCGATTCTAGCTCTTTAAAGGCTTCTACAAATGCTAAAGCACCTAGCTCGCTTGAGCCGCCATAAGGCACCACATAGACATTTTTACCTGCTTTAGTTAATTGCTCAACGATTTTGGGGATGTCTTCACCTTTACGGTTAACACCTGCCCAATGAATATGACAACCGAATATTTTATCTAGCAACAGATTGCCACTGACTTGCTCAGGCTCTTCTCCGCCCAATACTAAATGACATTCAAGACCCAAGCTTGCAGCCGCAGCGGCTGTCTGGCGACAATGGTTTGATTGGGCCGCACCTGCAGTAATGATTGTATCAGCACCTTTGGCAAGCGCATCACCGATGATAAACTCAAGCTTACGGGTTTTGTTACCACCCAATGCCAGACCTGTATTGTCATCTCTTTTCATAAAAATCTTGGGTCCATCAAGCGCTTTACTTAATCCTTTGAGCTCAATTAGTGGTGTCGGGAAGAAGCCTAACGACTCTCTCGCTATGTGGTTATATTCCATATTTTGTCCATTTTGTTATAGCGTTATTTTATTCGTATCTGTAATCAATATCACATCATTTTAATAGAAGACAAGAGTACAGGATAAAATCACTGTGTTGATTATCACAGGCTACTAATATGAAACTATCTAGTGTGCTTGACTATAAGCATGACAAAGCAACAAAAACGCTCCTAGTAGCATTGTGTGATTTTTAAGATGAATAAGCATTATAACGCTTTTGCTCTGAATTGATTAAACACGTGAACAAATTTAGCGAAACTTATTTATTCCAAAGTAGTACGGCCACAAGAACAGACAGCACATAGTTATATCGCTATTACAAATTTATAAAAGTTATATCGCTATTACAAATTTATAAAAACAACTTTGTAACACTATGGTAAGGTCGAAAAGTGAATAATTTGATGTCCTTACGTCTAATATTTTGGATTAAATCACTATTCTTGCGTTTGGGACTGAATGACTATTTATACCATTTATCTTATAGTATCATTCAATAAAAGGAATTTATATGAAGATCTTGCATACGCTTGCAACCAGCCTTGCTATTCTTGCAGTGCCTACTTTAAGTTTTGGTCAAGATATCTCAGCTCCTAATACGGATATTCCACTTGTTGTTTTAGAAAAGACCACGCAACAATTTATCGACAGCTTAAAGGGATCGACTCCCATTAATCAGCTGCCTTACGAAGAGGCGCGTCAAGTCTTGATTGATACCCAAACCAAGGGCGTCACGGCCATGCCACCAGCAGATGTCCAACAAGTTACTTTCCAAGTTGGTCGCGGGGATAAGTTTAAGGTCTATACTGTGCGCCCTAAAGGTACGAAAGACACAATGCTACCAGGCGTGGTCTACTTCCACGGCGGTGGCTGGGTTTTGGGTAATTTTACGACTCACGAAAGACTCATGCGTGATTTGGCAACTCAAACGAATGCAGTGATGGTCTTTGTCGAATACAGTCCTGCACCTGAGAAGAAACACCCTGTGCAGCTCAATCAGACTTATGCTGTACTCAAATATGTGTCAGAAAATGCGGCTAAGTTCGGTATTGATAGCAATCAGTTGGCTATAGCAGGTGACTCGGTAGGCGGTCAAATGGTGGCGGTCAATGCCGTACGCGCCAAAGCTGAAGGTCTGCCGCTTGATTCAATGGTTATGTTCTATCCTGTCACAACCGCAGACTTGACTAGCGAGTCTTACTCGTTGTTTAAAGATGGTCCATGGCTCAGTAAAGCAAGTATGCAGTGGTTTTGGGATGCCTATTTGCCCAAAGGTGTTGATAGCACAAACCCTAGAGTATCGCCACTGAACTACGATCAAAAGACACTTGCAAACTTGCCACCAGCACTTGTTATCACGGATGCTAACGATGTACTACGTGACGAAGGAGAAGCATTTGCGTCTAAACTAACGCTAGCAGGAGTCAAAACGCAAGGCACACGTTATAATTTTACGACGCACGACTTTGTCATGCTCAACCCTTATGCCCAGACACCAGCGACCACAGCAGCAATCACTGAGACCGCAAATTTTCTAAAAGATCATTTTACAAAATAACGATTACTACTGTAGATTAGCGATTAAGGGCGGGATTAAGTCCTGCCTTTTTTGTATGGCATCTAAACGCTTAAAAAACGAAAACCCCAAGTAAACCAATACTTGAGGCTTTCACTTTTATCTAAATCATTACTTAATATCAGCGTCCGTCAGATTTAACACCGCTTTAATATCTCTCATCATTGTTACCGTTTCAAAGTTCTTGTCCTCTAACTTATTACCAACCACATAGCAAACCAACTTAAAGGCCTCGATGCGCTTTGACTTTGCTTTTATTAGGGTGCTTAATGATTTGATAGAAGCATCTTCAGCAAAACGAACGATAAGCGTCTGAGTATGTATCATAGCCGCCAAATCAGCGTGCGATAACTGAGTAAATGGTTTTTGCTCAGTAAGCACTTCGGTCAAACGCATCAGCTGGTCACGGTCTATGTTATTATCAGCGACAATATTGCATAAGATCATCATGCGCACGACAGCTTCATTAAAGTCGCCTTCTGCGATTTTGGTCAGCGCCTCCTCTACCTTTGGTAATTCATGCAATTCATCTTTGTTCAAAAGACGACGTGAGCCTACAGATTTTCCGTATTCGCGAAACCAAGGCATGGACCAAATTCCAAAAAACACACTCTCTGTGTACCTACCTTGCCAATCTCGCCAAAAGTCTAGCGTCACTCTGACACTATCCATAAACATTTGCTCTACTTGCAAGAAAAGGTTGTCCTGCTGCATAGATTCGATGGCTGGCAGTTTCACTCTGGCATAACTATCAGAAGAATGGTGCGTTTTTTTGGCTTTTTTTGCAGGGACGAAGTCTTCGCTCTGCTGGTTATCAGTTGTACCAGCCATTGCTTTACTCAAATGACAAGTAGCTACTGCTAGTGGGTTTCTACTACTCCATATGCTTCTTTGAAGTCTCATTGGATGCATAGTACGAAGAAACTGAGCAGAAGTCTCATTACTCATAGCCTTTACTAATGGACGCAAATTATGCTCATAAGCTTGAGTCTGAGTCATAGAATACCGATGTACTGCCTTAAACAACTCTTCATCGGTTCGGTCGTCTCCTAGCGCTTGACTTAAATCTTTAAAAGTACGACGCTTTAGATCAACGGTAAAGGTTTTTTCTTGCCCCGATCCCTCGATACGGTCAATATCTAACTCATAGAGTCCAGGCGGTAAAACTTCAATCATATCCATGATTGAGGCAATACCTGTATGCTCATGATTGGCTATTTTGGAGCTTACAAAGATACCTAAATGGCCTACTTGCTCATGAATCATATAGATGATACGTTGACCGCAAACCTCGACATCTCGCTCATCACTATAAGCATCTAGAATCCACGATAATGCCTGAGGAGGAGGAGTAATATCGTCACCATGCGAGGCAAAAGCGATAATCGGTGCTTTGACATTACGCAGGTCAATATTTGTGCCTTTTTCTAACTGTGCGGTATTGCGAGCAAGGCGATTACCAACAAAGATATTTTCTACAATCCACTGAATCTCTTTGTCGTTCATTAAGAAAAAACCACCCCACCAACGCTCAAAATCAAGAAAGCGCTGACGGTTCGCCTCTGGGTTTTTGTACAGATCGTAGTATTTTCCTACATAGTTTCGATAAGGGGTCATTTTCTCAAAATTGTCGACCAATGCTGCCCCATCAAACACGCCATTATTTATATCAGCACTAAGCATGGATAGCCAAGTGCCACCGTTGACGCCTGCTTTGTAACGCATTGGGTTGACCCCAACCTCTCCGCTCCAAGCTGAGATAGGCGCACCGTTTAAGACGATAGGACCAGTAATGTCTGGATTGGTCGCGGCCAAGATGAGCGCCGCCCATCCACCCTGACAGTTACCAATGATTACTGGTTCTTCTGCATTTGGGTGTCTTTTTTCAACTTCACGGACGAACTTTCCTTCGGCGTAAGTAATATCGGCAATGGTTTGCGTTGGCTCTGGAAGACGCTTAAACGCCACAAAATATACAGGGTGGCCTTGGCTAAGGGCGACACCGACTTGACTTTCATGTTTAAAGCCGCCGATACCTGCCCCATGCCCAGCTCTAGGATCAATAATGATATAAGGGCGTTCATTATCATTGGTGACAATCCCTTCAGGTGGCTCTATTCTTAGTAAGACATAGTTGCACGGACGTTCAAACTTACTTGCATCCATGATCACTTGATAATCATAATCTAAGACTGGCGGGCAGCCAGCCAGCTCATGCTCAAGAAAAATATCGCCGCGCTCCTTGAGTACGTCGACTGTTTGTAAAAATCGTTTACTACTATCTGTGCTGTAGCTTAACCATTCTTGCCATAGTCTTTTTGGGTTAGACGTTTTTTGCCAACTTTTTATAATGGCATTTTTGTCTTGATTCAGTGTCTGTATGCTTTCTTGGATTCGTTGATGATTTTGTTGTAGATGCTTACAAGTAATCTCTATTAACAAACCAGCGCTATCTGTCCTATAAATATTTTGTAGGTTGAGCTCGTCTATAGTACTTTCATTTTTGTAAAACTGATGGTTTACCATCTCCTTAAAGTTTGGTAACAAACCTGTGGCTCTATGATGGGGATTACTACGACTTAACCATACTTCGGCTTTGTCTGGATTTTCAATATTTTCTTCGATAATGTCTGACATAGGTGGTTCCAATTTTGAGTTAACGTTAATGTTTTTTATATACTGCCACCATTGTTGATTGGATAAGGCTTAGGCTTACATTGATTAGGAATTAGTAGATCGTAAAGCCTCATCCGCCCTAACGTGTACATACTCTCCTGGTGCGTCAGATAGTACCTGCCATTCTTTACCTGTGTGCTGTACACCTGGTTGCCTGCTGTCTACTTCGCCTGCGCTGTGCTTGTCGATCCATTCTCCCCAATGCAGCCACCAGCTCTTATCGTGCTTTTCTGCTTTGGCATACCATTCATCAGGATCGGCGACATAATCTTTATGGGTGTAGAAGCCATATTTGCCTGTTGGTGGGTTGATAATACCAGCGATATGTCCTGACTCACCGAGTACAAAGGTCACATCACCGCCCAGCACTTGTGTAGACGCATAGCTTCCTTTCCATTTGGCGATATGATCTTGCAATGTCGCCACGACATAGGTTGGGGTAGTCACTTTTGACAAATCAATCTTCACACCGTCATATTCTAGTTCGCCTTTTTTAATCATCCTATTAGCCAGATAAAGCTCGCGTAGTACAAAGCTGTGCAATGCGGCCGTCACGTTGGTGGCATCAGAGTTCCAATATAAGAGATCAAAAGGAATTGGACGCTCCCCTTTTAGGTAATTTTGCACATAATAATTCCAATAAAGGCTATTTTCACGTAACAGACTAAAGGCGGCACCCATCAGACGTCCGTCAAATACCCCTTGCTGCTCTCCTTCTTGTTCAAGCGCACTCACCGTACGTTCATCAATAAATACGCCTAAGTCTCCAGGATCGCTAAAGTCAAATATCGTAGCCCAAAAAGTTGCACTGGCTATACGATCTGCCTGCTTATTTTCAGTTAACCAAGATAAAGTCAATGCCAGCAACATACCACCGATGCAATAACCGATGACATTGGCAGCTGACTCACCAGTAACCTCCTTAATGACATCTAAAGCAGTCAGCAACCCTTCGTGCATATAGTCTTTCATATCGACGTCTTTATAAGCCCGCGTTGGATTGGCCCACGACATCACAAATACACTATGGCCTTCATTGAGCGCCCAACGAATGTATGAGTTTTTCTCTTTTAGGTCCATGATATAAAATTTATTAATCCATGGCGGTACAATCAATAAAGGACGTTTATGAACTTTAGCTGTCGTTGGATTGTATTGTATCAACTCAAACAATCGGTTACGAAACACCACCTTACCTGCTGTCGTAGCGATGTTTTCACCAAGTTTGAAGGCATCGTGGTCCGTCATACGAATGCTCAGCATTTTGGAGCTTTTTTCCATATCTTCTGTTAGCTGCTTGAGTCCTCTTACTAGATTCTGCCCCTTTGACTCCATGGTCAAGCGCAGTATTTCAGGATTACTCCATAAGAAGTTACTTGGCGCCACTGCATTTAACCATTGACGAGTAAAAAATGATAAGCGCTGGCGAGTTTTTTCATCAACACCTTCAGTATTATCAATGGTATCCATCATGCCATTAGCGGTTAGCAGATAGCTTTGTTTTAAAAAGTCAAAAATAGGATTGTTGGTCCATTCTTCGTCTGTAAAGCGTTTATCGCCTTTTTCTGGGGTAACAAGAGGTTGTGTTTGGTCTTCTGACCCCTTCATCAGGGTGTTTTGATACAGCTGGAACTGTTGTTTCCACAGATTCATCTGTTGTTCGATTAATGCAGTAGGGCTTTTGTCTGCTACGCCTGTGCTAAACTTCTGCCATCCATCTATCATATTGAGCATCAAAGATTGGCTTATATTGTCATCTTGGCCGACTCGTTTTAACGTTTCGCTAAAAAACTTTTGGGACAACTCGTTAAGATCTCCCATGTCTTTATCAGCGCTCTGTTGGTTCTTATTTTTATCATCTTGCCGTGAGTCTGACTTTTGCGAATTAACGTTTCCAGTGGCATCTGGCATCATAAAATTGCCAAAATTATTGATTGAATTTTGCCACAGCTTCATGTTGGCTTCAAATGGGTTTGAAGCTTGATTAGACTGATCAAATAAAGATTGATTGAGTTGATTCACTTGGTTCAACTGATCTAAGTATTGTTGGCCAAAGCTACTAAAATTAAAGGCACTACTAGTGCTGTCTTGGTTATTTTGATTATTTCGACTGTCTTGTGTATTCGACTCGTGCGATGACTTACTTGCTTTGTCATCGGACTGCTGATGATCCTTATCGGACTTACGATTATCCATATCTCTACCTATTTTCCTATCTATGAACGATACTGGTTTTAAGCAACATTTGGCTTTAAATAATATATAGTTATAAAATATATCTAGTTTGTACGAAAATACAAGCACACTGACTTAACACAGCTAGTACAATAGAAAAAAGATGGGATAGAGTTCTCTAACCCACCTTTTATGTTTAATAATTACTCTAACCCACCTTTTATGTTTAATAATTACATGATATCTTATCAATAACAACCAATAAGATGTTTAAATTTATCAGTAATTACAATTACTTATTTGTTGATTTACCAGTACTGCTGTTACCAGTCTTTGCATTTGTCTTAGTATTGGAGTTTGTATTTGTATCAGCTTTGGCGTCTGATTTAGCATTTGCGCCAGTAGCAGTTTTTGCAGCTTTTGTGGCTTGCTCAGTAAACTGTTCAGCCATCTTATTCATGTTTGCCGCATACTCTTGGCCTGTCTTTGTAGCCTGACTAGCAGTTTTTTGCATGTTCTCTTGCATCTGCTCACTGGTCTGACCCTGAACTTCACTTAGGACTTTCATAACGTCATCATGCATATTACTGCCAAGCTCTGTCATGCGCTGAGCATCTGACAGCATTTTTTGACTGATGGTATTAAGCATCTCTGCTTGCTTACTGCTAAAGTCTTTGGCAGATTCTGGAGAATCTATTTCAGAAACTTGACGCATATTCTCTAGACCCATTTCTGCGTAGGTCTTAATAGTGCTAAGTGAAAACTCAGTCATCATTTCAGCATTTTTTAAAAAAGCTTGGTTAAGCTTGGTCCAAGGCTCAAACATTTTCTGTGCACTTTCATTGAACTGATTGACATAATCTTGCGGGGTCTGCTGTGACATATCATTACTCCTTGTATCGAATGATTGGTTTAGCTTTGTCCAAGGCTCGAACATTTTCTTTGCATTTTCGTTGAACTGGTTCATATAATCTTGCGGGGTCTGTTGTGACATGTTGTTGCTCCGTATATTGACGGTTGAGAGTGGGTCATAAGTATTAAACGTTAAGAAAACATTATAATGTTATTAAGTTTGTCGCTTTATTGAGTAATGTAACAAACACGGCTTATTTAACAATAGAACTAAGACATATATTGACCACCATTTACTGATATGGTTTCACCTGTGACAAATATGGCATCCTCACTGATAAGATACATACAAGCAGCTGCGATTTCTTTTGCACTAGCCAAACGACTCATTGGGATGGTTTCTTTAATTTTATCCATAATATGCTCAGGCACGCTTTCTACCATAGGTGTATATGTATAACCAGGAGCGACAACGTTGGCTGTCACTGATGAAGAAGCCCCCTCATATGCTAGCGCCTTAGTAAATCCAATAATGCCTGCTTTGGCAGCTGAATAGTTCGTCTGCCCATACTGACCACGTAAGCCATTTATCGAGCTGATATTGACGATGCGGCCGGTTTTTTGTTCTAGCATTTTGACGAAAACTGGATGGACAATAGTATAAAGAGACGTCAAGTTAGTCTCTATTACTTGCTGCCACTGCGCAAAGCTCATTTTTTTGAAACTACTATCACGAGTGATACCTGCTCCATTTATCAAAGCATAAATGCTATCGTACTTATCGATTGTCTGTTGAATCGCCGCCATCGCGGTTTCATGATTACTCAAATCAACAGCCAAAAACTCAAAGTTATTTGAATCAAACCCATTATCTTCACACCACTTTTTTGTACGCTCAGGATCTTCTTGACTCAAGGTCGCAATAACATGATAGCCACTAGTCACTAATTTCTCACAAATAGCCGTACCGATTCCACCAAGCGCCCCTGTTACTAAAGCAACTTTCTTGTCCGAAACATCTGACTTTGACATAAAAAACTTCCTTGTATTATTGAGGAGTAATTATTAATGACCAATGAGTGCACAGTCGTATTCTTTTATTAGAATATAACACAGTTATTTCATAGTAGTTATTCCATGTTGGTAATAAACCATTGTTATTTGTAGGGATTTGTTATTAAAGAAGGTTTGAATGTTTTAAATATAAGAAGAAAGCCAGGGTACTTGAATATTTACTAAAGTAGTGGTACCAGATAGTTGTCTAAATCTAGACACTTTTTTAAATAAAGCTATAGAAGCTTCTGAAATAGAAATTTCTAAAGAGCATTTATACGTTAAATGCAAAGCCAAAGGCACGAAGTTTATCGTCCCTTTGGCTTTTTGTACGTTCATCTTGCTATACGTCCACAAGCTTACGGCTTATTTTTTATATTTCTAAGCCACTTTACTATGAGGTTTGGGTTTTTAACAAACGCGACCAAGGCATCGGTCAATTCTTTATTGTTAGTAACCTCTGGTCGTAACTTTGATAGACGGTTATCTGCACAAACTTTTTTAAGGCATTCGCTCACCTCTTCGGCATCAATCTTTTGTCGTTTGAGAAAGCTGCGAATACTATCTTTCTCTAGCAAACACATAAGCAGATGGCAGAGTTTTTGATCATATCCATCCGTGTTACTGCTTGGGAATGGATCATCACCGCCTATCCAGACAGAAGCGCTTAAGAGCTGCTCCCTTGTAAAGGGGTTGTTTTGTATTGATTGACCTTTCGCCAAAACCCGCACCTTATAGACACCGGCTGACCCTGCATTGAATGCGACATTGAAAACACCAGGCTCAACCTCCGATAGGGTTAGGTTGATTTTAGTGCCGTTAGGTCTCTCCAACTCAGCTTGGATAGACGCACCATTATCCAGTGGGCGTTCGTACTGAGTCAATTGAGCTGATAGAGTTATCATGCCGCCTGGTTCTCGGGTAGCCTGCTCAAGCTGCGCTCTAAGGCGTAGATCAGAACTAGAATGCACATTAAAAGAATAGCGTAGCCCGTGTGTTTTGACCTCATCAAATTTTTCACGGTCGTTTTCAAGGCTGGCTAAATATTTAGCGAATACTTTTTCATTCAGATTAAGGACTGCATGCCATTGACCTTCACGTTCTTCGAAACCTGCAACAGCGGTCGGCAAAGTCATGCGATAAAACTGCACAAGTTCACTTGCTGAAAACGCTAACTCAACAGAAGCTTTGGCAATGCTTGGGTCGATAATTTTGCCACTCGGAGTTTCAAGCACATAGTCAAAAACTTCTGGTAGAACGTCTCCCGTCAACAAGATTGCATCCACTGTGATATCTGCTTCGTTAAGATCAAATGGTATGCGTATCTCGCGGTCAGGTTGAATCCAACCCTCGGGATCCATCACTACCTCTGTATTTTTAACCCCTGACAGTATCTGCAAGAAATACTTTTGAAGCGTAAAGTAATCATTGGAGTCCAACGTGCCAGTCATCAAAACGTAACCGTCCGCACTACCAGTTAGTGCAATCAAAGCAGCAGGCTCAATTTGTAGTGCCGTTCCTAAGCCAATGCCAAAGACACTGTCATTAATGATGCCAATATCCAATTCGTCAATGTAAGGCGATCGGTTTTCGCGACCATCTGTTAGCACCACTATGGCGGTATGAGTATAGCTGCCAGGTGTCAAATCATCCAACTGGCTACTGGCCAACTCAATTCCACTACCAATAGACGTCGAACCGCCAGGTGATGGTTGATCCGTGATGGCTTCATTCGCAGCTATACGCCCAGAGCCAGTCCCTACTGCGCCCGCAACCGCAATCGGAGTCCCTAGAGTCGCATCATTGTCGAAATACACCACACCAATGCCGTCCTCGTCGCCTAATAGATCGACGAATACAGGTGCGCTGTCTTTAAGCACTTCAATACGTAACCGACCATCGCCTGCGTCCCAAGCCATACTACCAGATTTATCCAACACCAAAACGGTAGCGACCGTTGGTTTGGGGATAGTCGTGGCAGATAAACTGATGAGCCATGTCTGCCCAGTTTGCACACAGCTAACTTCCGCGGTTTCTGGACCTGAGCTACCAACACTGGTAGCCGTGTACGAAAACCAAACCTGCGCTACATTGGTATTGTCTCTATTAACGACGACCCTATCACCGTCAGGCGTTCCAAACCCTGTACCCGTTGGGCCGGACGTGATAGTAAAGATTAGCTCTCTACAGAAACTGTTGTCAGGACTGGGAGGACTTATGTCAAAAGTTGCAGCCCGCACCGCTGTACTACCTACAGGTGTGGCATTAAACACTAACGTCGTGTTAGTCGGTGTCACTATAGGCGGCGTATCTGTATCATATGAGTATCCCATAGCGTGGTGATCCAACGTCTCAGATACCAGCGTACCCAAGCCAAAGAGTGTGTCGCTCAAGCGGTGACCCTCGAGATCATCGCTTGCTGTGTCTCCAGGTACATAAGGCACTGTTGGATGCAGCGCTTGCCAATCAGCCCACAGTTTATCCACAAAGCAATGATGTAGAAAGAAGACCGGGTCATTGGGTGAGGTGGGAGGCAGCATAGAACCAGTTATCCATTCATGGACGAGGTTATGGGTATTTCCGGGCGGAGGTGTTTTGCCATTGACAGGTATGCGTCCTTCATTCGCGCTACGATAACCCTCTGTGCTCGTTGCATCGAAATTACCGCTGTCATAAATGGAGATCTGCTGAATTTCATCAATGTCAGCTTGAGTGGGCAAGTCCGGAGTGTTAGGACGAGAGCCAAAATTTCGTACTAACCCAAAATGCATACCCGATGAGTCGGTATTATTTCCGAATATATCAATGATATTCCAACTGTTATTTATGTCTGAAGCATCATAAGCAAACGGACCGCTTTGAACAAAGTTACCCGTACCAGACCCATTGCCGCCCATAAGATCATTGGCCCAGACGGCCGCATTCATAGGATCTGCCGCGTCTGACGCCCAGTCCCAATACGGCAATGTTACTCCAGGTACTAATCTGTCCAAGTCTAGCTCAAACTGGCGTATAAACGCACGGTGCCACGGCAAAAATGCTGGACCGCGATGCGCTCCATTTCGTACCCCATCATTTACCCCCCAACCTCCTGGTGTTCCTGTTCGCGCGACGACATAGTGGTCAAGTACATACTTATCATAGGTGTTGGTGATGTTAGAATATCTGGTACGTACGTGTTCTGGATCGTTTGGATCGTCGACGTACACGTACTCTTCGGCTTTCATAAGTTTAATAGCATTAATGAAAGCAGCCTTTTCCTCTGTCGTCAGAGAATTCACGTTTTTTCTACAAGTCATGAGTGACAATTCCTTTATTAGATGCTTGGAATTAGATGCTTGGAATTAGATGCTTGAAATGAATTACTAGGAGCAAAGGTCCAGGCATTGTGAATTAGAATAAACCGTGTATATAAGATTGCTTGTTATCTGAAATCCGGTGTGTTATCAATCACGTCTTGTACCAACTCAACCAGCGATGAGTATGAAGAATATGGTAATAAACCGGACTCAAATGCTCCATCACGGAACTCTAAGACTCTAAACGCTTTGTTATCTACTTCAACCTTTAATACCTGTAAAATCTCTTGGCTTTTATCAGAAATTGGCAGTTTAGAAAAGGTAATTTTTCGTCCTTTATACTCTATGGATTTGGGATACTTCTCGTCTGGAGTATGTTTGTTATTTTCAATCATCTTGATGTCTCCATGAGCCAGATACTTAGTAGATTGTTTGGTTTAGCCTTGCATTGCGGCAGACATCACAACTGAAAGTCAGCAGCACGAGCAGATGTAGGAATGATTACCAAACACATAAAATAAATGTACTAATGCTTGGAAATTATCCATTACATCAATGGTTTATCACTTTTACCTATACACAGTCTAATTCAAGTTGTCAAACCCATGAGATTCTATCTACAGAGATTTTGATTAGCATTCTGACGATAAAATCCCTTCCTATTTGATTTGATTTTTTAAAATTTGCAGCAGAAAAAGAGGGTCAAACACTTAATTCCCAGCCTTCGGATAGTTATAAGGTTGCATTAATATGTTAGGAATTATTGTTAGTTAAACTAAACCCAAATTAGTTATTATGTATATTCATAATTACAAATATACTTAATAACTAAATTTTCTTTTACTAGGATTTTTTATAATCCTCTTTAAATGTTATTTTTAGAAGTGCTTATAAACTAAATTTTCTTTTACTAGGATTTTTTATAATCCTCTTTAAATGTTATTTTTA
>NZ_LNUO01000110.1:0-19286 GCF_001462175.1 Psychrobacter sp. ENNN9_III | reverse complement strand
CTGGGGTTTTTAACCCAGCTTTTTTTATTTTATAAAAGTGTTCATGGGAGTTTTATGCAGTCAATCTCATAAAGCGATGAGTTAGGATAATAATAGGACAGCTAAAATGGGGCAGCTAGAAGATATGGCAATGTTTGTACGCATTGTCGAAGCCGGTAGTATTACTAAAGCCGCTGAGCAATTAGATATTGCCAAGTCGGCCGTAAGTAGGCGACTAAAAGATTTAGAGTCTCGCTTGGGCAATCAATTGATAAGTCGGACCACACGGCAGTCTAACTTGACCGAGGCTGGTGAGCATTATTATCGACAGGCGAACAATATACTCAGTGAAGTGGACGCACTTAATGAGCAGACCAGTGGAGCGCCCACACGTATTGAAGGCACGCTCAAGATGACAGCGCCCCTGTCATTTGGGCTTATGCATCTAAATGATGTGATCGATGAGTACGCCAATCAACATCCCAATCTAAGCTTTGATTTAGATTTTTCTGATCGGCATGTGGACTTAATTGAAGAAGGTTTTGAGCTAGCCATTCGTATTAGAGAGCTACAAGACTCCAGCTATCAGGCAAAGCGTTTAGCGCTGATTCGCTATGCGCTCTGTGCCAGTCCTGAGTATTTAGAAAAGATGGGAGCACCTAAAACGCTCGAAGACTTAGCAGAACATGAATTTTTGCAGTATGGCCTTAGTAAAACAAGCAATCTAGAGCTTACTGATGCGCAAGGAAAAAAGCATAACTATACAATAAATGCAAAAATCAAAGCGACCAATGGTGAGTTTTTAGTAGATTTGGCAGTGAAAGATCATGGCATTATTTTTATACCAACCTTTATTGCTTACCAAAGATTGGCCAAAGGTGAGCTAGTACCTATTCTCAAGCAATATCAGTTGCCCACCCTTAACGCCTATGCGGTATATCCAAAAAACCGCTTTTTATCACAGCGCTGCCGTTATTTGATTGATTTTATTGCAGAGCGTTTTGGTGACCATCCTTATTGGGATGAATTCTGATAAACATATCTTGTAGCGATCAAGTCATGGTTACCGCTTCCATATCCTTCTTTACGGATAGATATTTCATTTACCTATTTCGAAGTTGGTGACATGGCGGCAGCACGCGTTGGTATGAAAAAGCTGGTAGGTGCGCTCAAGATGGAAGGCGCGGTTAAATCCATGTTAAAAGATGTAGAAAATCGCAAGTTTTTAGTGGTGCCAAACATAATAATATTACAATATATGACCAAACAAACTATCCTGTGCTGTACGTCTACACAACTCCCACTTAGAAAAGACAACAACTGATAGCGGATGAATTTTAAATACTTTACTCTTTTAAATCACTAAAACAATCTCTCGCAAATAAAACTTTTAATAAAAATAAGCAAATGCAACTATATATGGGAAAATAATAATGACAACTTTAATAATAAAAAATGCTCAATTAACGGGCTATAAATACCCAGTTAATATCAGTATAAAGGATGCTTATATTACCAGTATAGATGGCGTTAAGAGCGTTTCAACTAATGGTCAGTCTGACACATCTAAGACTATTTATGATGCAAAAGGTAATTTTGTCTGCGCAGGATTTTTTGAGAGCCATATCCACCTTGATAAAGCCTGCATTCTAGATCGCTGTAGCGTACAAGAAGGCACACTTCAGGAGGCAATTGAAGAGACAGGTAAAGCCAAAGAACACTTTACTGAAGCCGATGTGTTTGAGCGCGCCTCAAGGGTCATTGAGATGGCGATTAAAAAAGGCACAGTAGGCCTGCGTACCTTTGTAGAGACTGATGAAAAAACCGAATTACGTAGCTTAAGAGCAATCAAAAGAGCACAAGAAAAATATGCTTTTGCTATTGATATACAGATATGTGCCTTTGCTCAGTCGGGTCTCACAACCAAACCTAAAACGCTTGAATTATTACAGCAGGCGCTCGAACAAGGCGCTGATCTAATAGGCGGTTGCCCGTATAAGGATGACAATCCAGACCAGCATATCGAGATGATATTCGATATCGCTGAGCAGTTTGATGTCGATGTTGACTTTCATCTAGATTTTGATTTAGATCCCGAAGGTTCAAGTATTCCAAAAGTAGTAGAAGAGACCATCAAGCGCAGCTATCAAGGTCGCGTGTCTATCGGTCACGTGACGAAGCTGGCGGCTATGGATAAGATGAAGCGTGGCGAGATGGCAGGATTGCTCAAACAAGCAGACATCACCTTGATTGTACTACCAGCTACTGATATCTATATCAACGGTAGCAATTATGAATGCTTAATACCTAGAGGCACAGTCAATGCGAATCAATTTGCAGCGTTGGGTCTCAATACGGCAATCTCTAGCAATAATATTTTAAACGCCTTTACGCCTTATGGTGACGCCTCGCTCGTTAGAATGGCCAACATGTATGCCAATATCGCGCAGTTATCTACGGATGATGAGTTAGCTGATGCCTTTGATATGATTAGCAAAAATGCGGCCAAATTACTTTCATTACAGACTGAGATAGTCGTTGACGCACCTGCAACGTTAGTTGTGTTAGAAGCTAAAAGTACCGTAGAAGCGATCCGCACCAATGCACAAGCGCTCGCAGGCTTTAAAAATGGCAAGCAGACTTTTTGTAATGAAGCGACTCATATTTGCTTTGAGTGATTTTGCTTAAATTGACAAAGGTCAAGACAACAAAAGCGCCATCTAATTGAAAGTTAGACGGCGCTTTTTTTAATGCTTTTATAGCCTTAATCTTAATCCAACGTTTGCACACCGCCGCCATTTACAAAGATAGTTTGACCACTCACCCAAGTTGAGATTGGCGATGCAAAATACAGCATTGCTCCAGCGATATCGTCGGCTTCACCTAAACGCTTAATAGGCGTATTTGCTAGCATCTTCTCCTCAATTTCAGGCGTCAACACACTCTCTAGCGCAGCCGTGCGCGTCGCGCCAGGACCAACTGCGTTAATACGTACTTCAGGGCCAAAGTCATGTGCCAAGTTTGCCACTATATGATTGACAGCCGCTTTTGATCCTGCATAACCACTCATATTTGGACTTTTATTAATACTGGACATGGAGGTGGTAAACACAATGGAGCCATAACCTGACTCTTTCATGTATGGTACGCACAATTGACACAGACGCCAGCCACTAAAAACGTTCAATTCAAAATCACGGCGAATATCGTCAACTGATATCTTCGAAGGATTTTCACGACCACCGCCCCCGCCGCCCGCATTATTAATTAATATATTGATAGTGCCGAATTCAGCCACCACCTTTTCTACCATGCTGACTAGATCATCATCTTTTAGTATATTGCATTCGACCGCTAAACCTTTGACCCCTAGCTCTTCAATATCTTTAATAGCAGCTTTAGCGTCTTCTAATTTTAGATCTGCAATAGCGATATTTGCACCAGCTTGTGCCAGACGTAGTGCCGTGGCTTTACCAATACCATTAGCACCACCAGTCACGATGGCAATTTTTCCTGATAAATCAAACAATTCATCAAATGCTTTGTGTTGAAAATTTTGCATACTTGCTTCTTATAATTGTTATTTATATAACTGTTAGGTGGTTATATACAATTTGATTGTCACTCTTGTTTGAATGCCAGTCTTAAGTATGCGCTTATTAACTTGACTTGATGTGACAGATTGACCGTCTTTTGTACTTATTGTATATATAAGCTTTCAAATAATAACTTTTCGTCTCTATAACTGTTTATTCTAAAACCTAGCTTTTATTTGTCTTGCCAATTGGGTCGACGTTTTTCTAAAAAAGCCTGCATCCCTTCTTTTTGATCCTCTAATGCAAAGGTTGCATAAAAATTTTGCTGCTCATACTGCATACCGTTCTTCAAACTGGATTCATTGGCATAATCTACCACCCTTTTGGCCATACTGATCACAGGTTTAGAACGTTTGGCGATGTTGTGTGCCACATAAAGCGCTTCCTCAACCACCTTTTCGTCCTCGACCACACGCGACACCAAACCACTACGCTCAGCTTCTAGAGCCGTCATCGTTTTTCCGCTCAATATGATATCCATAGCTTTGGCTTTCCCTACAGCTCTGATCAGTCGCTGTGTTCCACCTGCTCCAGGGATAATACCAAGCCCTGTTTCGGGCAACCCAAACGTCGCGCCATGACCCGCTACTATAATATCGCATAGCATAGCCAGCTCGCAGCCGCCTCCTAGTGCTAAGCCATTCACTGCAGCTACGATAGGAATACTACGCTGTTCTAGCTTTGACCATATCGAGGTGACGTATTGCTCCTCAGACACTTGAGCATAGCTTTTACCGCTCATCTCACTAATATCACCTCCAGCAGCAAACGCTTTTTTGCTACCGGTCAAAACTAGGCACCGAGCATCATTGTCTTGTAATAAAGATGTCACTTCACTCAGCTGGCACATCAATTCATCGTTTAACGCATTTAAGACTTCAGGTCTATTCAAAGACAGCTGATAAACCTTAAAATCATGTTCTAAGACATTTATTAGCTCATATTTTTTTAGCGTAGTTTTCATGGTATTTGTCGTTGAGTCTGAATCTACTACGGTATCCTTTTTCATGATGGTTTCTCTTATTATTAAACTCGAAGATGGTTTTAGGAAACTAGTTTCCTGTAAATTTGGCATGTCGTTTTTCTTTAAAAGCAGCAATACCTTCAGTTTTGTCAGTAGTAGACGCTAAAATAGAGAAGGTCTGGCGCTCAAAACTCATGGCTGACTCAAGTCCCATTTCTACCGAATTATTCAATGATTGCTTGGCTTGACTGATGGCAAATGGTGCATTTCTTGCTATTTTTGTCGCTATTGATACTGCCGCTTCTAACACCTCTTCGTCACACAAATCCGTAATTACGCCCCATTTTTCCATAGTGGAGGCTGGCATAATTTCGCCTGAATATATCATTCTAGCGGCGCGGTTTTTACCAATGAGTCTTGGTAAAATCTGCGTACCACCAGCGCCTGGCATCAACCCCAATTTTACTTCAGGTAAACCAAACTTTGCGTCTTTATGCGCTATAGCAAAATCACAAGATAGCAGCAGCTCCATACCACCGCCAAGACAATAGCCTTCAACTGCTGCAATAATAGGAATCGGGCATTGTCTGATGCGTCGCCATGCGCTTACTCTTGCATCCAATAAAGCCTGCTTTGGACTCAAAGTTGCAATCTCGTCAATATCTGCACCAGCCGCAAAATTTCCTTCCAGTCCATATATTACGATGACTCTAGCCACCTCTGAATTTACAAGAGACTCTATAGTATCTGCTAAGTGCACAACCAGCTCAGTGTTAAGAGCGTTTTTACGCTCAGGACGATTGATTCCTAGTTGGAAAATACCATTATCGAGCTTATCGACTTGCAAAAATGACTTGTGTTCCATAAGTTCCTTCTTTTTTATCATGCGATTAGAGGTTGTTGACGATTTGAGCATGTCACGGCTATCGTTAAATCTTTCAAACCTAATAGCTATCTTACACCCTACTAGTATTAGGCATGTTGGCGTAAGTCCATGACACGCTTAGCCTTTCCTTCTGAACGCGGTAACACACCGATAGGTTCGATAATAACTTCTACGCTCGCACCAATGGTTGATTTAACATTGTAGATAAGCTCTTTTTTTAACCGCGAGCTGGATTGATTTTCATCCACAGGCTCTACACGAATACGCAGCTGATCCATAGCGCCCACACGATAGCGTTCTATTAAATAGTTTGAAGAAAGACCTGGCACTTTCATTATTTGCTCTTCTAGTAACGAAGGATAAATATTTACACCACGCAAAATAATCATATCATCGTTACGGGCGGTTATCTTTTCGATACGCCGCATTGAGCGCACATCACCTGGTAGAATACGGGTAATATCACCAGTACGATAACGCAAAACAGGCATTGCCTCTTTCATAAGGGTAGTGATAACCAGCTCGCCTTGTTCTCCATCAGGCAATACTTCGCCAGTCTCTGGATCGATAATTTCAGGATAAAATAAATCCTCCCAAAAAGTGAGTCCACCTTTACTAGCGACTGCTTCTTGAGCAACGCCTGGTCCGACCACTTCAGAGAGTCCATAAATATCTAAAGCATCCATATTAAAGCGCTCTTCAATATGCCTGCGCATCTCATTTGTCCATGGCTCTGCGCCAAAGATACCCACTCGCAAACTGGTTTTGCGCGGGTCTTGACCCATTTTTTCCATGGCTTCAGCGATATTGACCATATAAGACGGCGTGACCATCATCGCCTCTGGTCTTAGCTCCTCGATAATCTGAATCTGACGATTGGTCATACCGCCTGAGATAGGAATAACCATAGCGCCCAGACGCTCAGCACCGTAATGCGCGCCCATCCCGCCAGTAAATAGACCATAGCCATAAGCGACTTGTACTGTATCATCTGAGGTCACACCAGCAATAGCGAGCGAGCGAGCGACTGCTTCTGCCCACATCTCGATATCATTACGAGTATAAGCGACAATCGTAGGTTTACCTGTCGTACCTGATGAGCCATGTAACCTAACGACTTCGCGGCGCTCAGCACACAGCAGATTTAACGGATAGTTATCCCTAAAGTCGTTTTTTACCATGAATGGTATTTTACTGATATCCTCTAATGACTTAATATCATCAGGATGCACATCAGCACTTGCCAAACGATTTTTCCAAAAAGTATTATTTTCAAAAGCATGTTTGACCGTATGCTTGAGACGTTTTAGCTGTAAGGCCGATATCTCGTCACGAGAGGCAACTTCAATACGATTGTAAAACTCTAAACTCATCTTAAATTCCTTTTTAAAATAGATAATAAAACTGGGTGTAATCCAATGACGCCATTAAAAATGGCTTGCCCCTTTTAAAGACCTGCTAAAGCCTTGAAACTCAGCGACCAAATGACCATTTGCACCGCAAGTAATTTCTATACGATAAGAGCCTGATCGTCCATGAACGCCTGACTCATAAGCATAGGCATACAGCTCATCGCCAATTTTAGCTGGTTGCCAATAAGCAATAGTACACATGTGACCAACTGCTATTTGATTGTGAGCATTACAAATATGTGCAAAAGTGGTATCAGCTAAACTGAATATAGCGCCGCCATGACAGCTGCCGTGACCATTTGCGTGAAAGGGTTGAACCAACATCTTACAAACAGAATAACCTGTTTTAGCCTCTACAATCTCAATGCCCAAATGCTGTGAGTAATGGTCATTAGCGAGCATTTTATTAGCGATACTTAGTGCTTGTTCGTCTGCCGTTTGCTGGGATACGACACTGTCATTTGTCTGAGTTGAATTTGCATCTGACGTTAATGAGCGATTAAAGCTAGGCAATCGTACCGAGTTATTGGCTGTATCTGTTAGCGTGTTGTTTGCTTCATTGTGAGCCATCGCTATGCTCCTTGTTTGCCTGTATTGCAAGAATACGCGGGACAACATAACTGCCACTACCATACATACGGCGCAGAGCGCTCAGGGTATTGATAACGATATCGACACCTATAAAATCAAGCCATTCAAAAGCGCCTAAGGGATAATTGACACCGCCTTTAAGCGCACTATCGATACCCTCAGGTGTCGCTATGCCTTGGGTAACACAAATAGAAGCTTCATTAATAATCATACTAAGGACGCGTAGGTTTATTAATCCAGGACAGTCTGCCACTTCGATCCAATCGATCTTACCTAAAGACTGAGGCAGATTGCCTGCCATCAGCGTAGCAGCTTTAGGGCCTGCAGCTGTAGCGACTACTCCTGATTGCTTATCAGGATGCTTAATATCTACTAATATCACTGGTATTTGTAGTGATGCCTCCCAATCAGCAGCTAGCCTGCCATCTGAAGCATACAGATGTATATGGTTATCTAATATCCCTATCAAAGACTCTGTCAATGGCGCTTCTTTTATGAGTGATGAGTCATCATTGCCTTTAGTCTCTTTATTACCTTTAGCCTCTTTATTGTCTAATTGCTCAGCTACCCAAGGATGATGACCATACGCTAAAAATCCTACTGCCCCTTCACTACTTTGTGATGAGATGACCTTGTTGCCCTTGTCGTTGTTTTGGTTAGCACTGGTTTCACTATAATCATAAAAACCCTTGCCACTCTTGCGACCAAGAAAACCTGCTTCGACTAACCCACCTTGCACATAGCTTGGGCGCAGGTGCGCAGGATAGAACAAGCTATCAAATAAAGAGCAGCTAACGGCATAATTAATATCTTGTCCGATAAAATCTGTCAGCTCACAAGGTCCCATCTTAAATCCTGCGCTACGGATACTCGCATCAAGATGAGCAGGCGTCGTTATTTGTTCCTCAAGTAAGCGAAAGCTTTCGACATAGAAAGGACGAGCAACGCGATTGACTATAAAACCTGGCGTATTTTTACAACGTACTGGCGATTTACCCCAACTTTCCATCAGCTTAATACTGGTTTGGGTCGTATTATCTTCAGTTTGAAGGGCTTCAATAACCTCGACTAAAGGCATGATACCGGGTGGATTAAAAAAGTGTAATCCAATAAAACGTTGCGGATTTTTTAAAGATGAGGCAATGGCTGTCACAGATAGTGAGGAGGTATTGGTTGCCAAAATAGTTTCAGAACTAACAATAGACTCAAGCTCGCTAAACACTTGTTGCTTGACATCTAAGCGCTCTACAATGGCTTCAATGACTAGTTTTGCGTCTATCAACTCATTGTTATTTTCACTAAGAGCAAGCGCATCAAGCCAGCTGTCTTTTTGCTGTTGAGTGATTTTTTGTTTTTTGACGAATTTAGTAAATAAATCATCGAGTGATGATTGGGCAGATTGTAGTTGTTCGCTTGATTGGTCGACCAGTATTACGTTGTGACCAGCTTGTAGTGCAAGCTGCACTATTCCTTGGCCCATCGTACCGGCACCAATGACACCAACAACGAAATTTTCGTTATTCATACAACTTCCTTGTATGTCATAAAGTTAACGTTTATACACGCTAGTGGTTATATAAGATAAAATAAGGTAAAAACGTACCTATTGAGGAAATAGAGCCCACTGCTGATAGTCAGTAGACTCTATTTTATTTTGAATAAAACTTAAACTTGGCTTACCTGTTATCCTAAGGTCTTATAAGGAGATGCAAATAAAAGACTGTGTGTACTATCCATATACTCACAACGTTACCCTCAAAAAACCAAAGGCAAACCCAATTTATAATTTACCGATGATTAGTTGGTTTGTTCACGTACTGTCACCCAACCAAAGCGAGGAGCCACAAATCCTAAATCGGTTAAGCAAGTATTGGCAGCAGGATTTAGTCCTGAACCATGAAAATCTGAATAAGCACTAGACTGATTGACATAGACGCCCCCAGTCAAATTGACTGACAACGGTGAGCCTGCATCAGCAATATCGTCCATAGCCTCACGTTTGAATTTCTCTGCAGTACTATATAACGCTGTAGTCATCGCACCATGCTGCTCAATGCTATCACAGACCAATTCAAGCGCATTTTGTGCATCATCTGTTGCAATCACATAGGCTATTGGCCCAAACTGCTCTTGATACATCTCAGCATCGTCTTTACTCACTTTGATCAGTTGCGGTTTGGCAGTTTTGGCATCTGGAAAGCCTTCATAATTTGCAGATTGCATGCCTAATACAAATGTTTTATCACCATCAGCGCTGTCTTTTACTCGTTTCGCTACATCGTCGCTATTCAATGCGCCTAATAGAGCAAAAGCACGTTTATCATCACCTAATAGTTTTTCGACAGCAGTCGCTATACCATCAGCTACCTCATCAAAACTCTTATGACCATCATTGGTTTCGATACCGTCTTTTGGAATATAAATATTTTGCGGAGCTGTACACATTTGACCTGAATACAGTGATAATGAAAAAGCAATGTTACTGGTCATGGCTCTAAAGTTATCGGTTGACTCAATAAGAATATTATTAAGACCCGCTTGCTCTAAATAAAGTTGTACGCCATCGGTATTCTTTTTAAGCCAATCGCCAAAGGAGTTACCACCGGTAAAGTCGATCATTTTAATCCGCTTATCTTGGACGATATCTTGCGTATAAGTATGATCATTGTTTGAAATCGCTATTTGCACGACATCAGGATCGACATTACTTTCTTGCAGAACTTCACGCATGATATCTACCGTAATAGCCAAAGGTAGAATCGCTTTATCAGACGGCTTGACGATGACACTGTTACCAGTCGATAAGCTGGCAAAGAGTCCAGGATAACCGTTCCAGGTAGGGAAAGTAGCACAGCCGATCATCACGCCAATACCTTTGCCGCGTGTCTTAAACGTCTTATCCATTTTGACCGATATTAAGTTACCTTCTTTATCTTTACCGGTTACTTTGTCCCATTTGACGGTTTTTGCCGTTGCTTCTATTGCATTGGCCGCATAAGCAATCGTCTCAAGACCACGTTCTAACGCATGGGCACTACCTGCTTGAAACGACATCATATAGGGCTGGCCTGTCGTATGCATAATGCTGTGTACCATCAAAAACGACTGTTTTGACAATCTATCAAGCATCTCCATACAGATACCAAAACGTGTATCATTATCAAGCTTGCGCCATTCTTTTTGTGCTTGTTGTGAGCGCTTTAGCAGGGTGTCTTTTTCAAGTTTTGGATATTGCATACCCATGTCAATACCATAAGGAGAGGTTGCATCGCACTGAACATACTCGGCATCTTTCATCGGTACTTTAAATTCGTATTTGCCGCCCAATAACGCATTAAAATCGTCTTCGCCTTTTTGTTTAGCTCCCTCTCCGTAATGCTTTTCACTTGGCATTTCTGGATAGGCAGACCAAGCTTCTCGAGTATGGATAACTTCTCTAGCTTTCGATAATGTCTCTTTATGTTTTTCGTAAAAGTCTGTCATTTATTGCTCCTTATGAGTATTAGAATATTCCTATTTAACAGTCCAATCTTTTTACTTTTTACATCCATTCTTTATTACTGATATATCTTATTAAGTTGAAAAACCATACTACATTATGATTTGGTATGCAATAGAGTGCACAGTAGTACACAAAAATAGCGCTATGAATTCTTCAAAATATTTCCTTTTATAACAAATAGTTAAAATGATAGAAAAATGAAGAACTCATTCGCTTTTTGCCGATTCTTACTATTTTATACTTCTCTGCTTGTTAATGTTAACAATTTTCACTACCATTGATAGTTATTGGACAAAAGCATTTGACCTTATTTTTGTAAAAATCAATGGATTGATAATTGTATGAATTCTAGTACCACTCCCTCAGACACGGTTTTAATGACTCATGAAAATGGTGTCGCAACGATTACCTTAAACCGTCCCAAACAACTCAATTCTTTCAACGAAGACATGCACGTTGCATTGGCTGCTGCACTTGATGAAGTAGTGGCAAACGAACAGATACGAGCAGTCATTTTTACTGGTGCTGGTAAAGGTTTTTGTGCTGGCCAAGACCTAGGCAATCGAGACCCTCGCAAGCAAAAGTATGATTTGGGTCAAACTATCATTGACTTCTACAATCCATTAATGAAGCGCTTAACAAACCTAGGTAAGCCGACTATAGCTGTTGTCAATGGCGTCGCAGCAGGCGCTGGGGTAGGTATTGCTTTGGCTTGCGATATTGTTTTGTGTGCCGATAAAGCAAAGTTTGCTATGGCTTTTGGCAAAATTGGCTTAGTCCCAGACTCAGGTCTGACGTGGGCATTGGTGCAATTGATTGGGCTTGCACATGCAAAAGCGCTGGTATTAACCAATGCCACGCTTAGTGCAGAGCAAGCTTTAGAATATGGCTTAGTTTGGAGAGTCTATGAAGCAGATAGGCTGATGGATGAAGCGACAAAACTTGCGACAAGCTTGGCTCATGGACCAGCTCTTGGTACAGAACTCACGATAAAAGCATTGAATCAAGCAACTTCTAATTCACTAGAAGAGCAGCTCGAACTTGAAGCAAAATATCAGCGTGAAGCAGGTTATAGCGATGACTATAAAGAAGGGGTCACCGCTTTTTTAGAGAAGCGCCCTGCTGTCTTTTATAAAGACAAGCAGTAAATGCCAGTTTTAAAAGTTTAAAACCATACATTCTAATCTCTACACTCAATCTTATACCCTTACTGGAAGTATTCATCGATGATTCATGCAAATGCAGAAACTATGTCAACGTATGGCCATATTATAAGAAAGCAAATTGATGATGTCTTTCCGGCTTGGGTACTCAATAACTTCTCTGTAGATATTATTGAACTCACTGCAGGTGAGGCTCACTATGAGCTGGCTTATAATCCTGATTTATATAGGAAGGTGCCTGCTCCCAATGTAGCTGAGATTTTATCCGGTCAAGCCGTAATGGCTTTAGCAGACTCCTTATTGGTATTCCCAGTATTGGCTCAAGTTGGTCAGACCAAAGAGATGGTTACCTTAAACTCAAACACAGAGTTTTTGCGGCCGATAAAAGCTGGAAAAGTTTCTATCAAAGCCAAGGTTATCAAAGCAGGCAGTAAGGTAGTTAGGGGTCAAGTAGAAGTGTTCGACACTGACAATAAATTATGTGCGCTAACAATAATATGCTATATTTTTATATAATGATATATTATGATGCAACATAAACCTTTGAATATAATACATATTTTAGTGATACGCTATCAAGACAAGTGCTTTGTATTGAAAGGAATACGAATAACAAGGAGTAAGTCATGAGAAATACTGATCTTAAGAAGTTTGAAGATAAAATCGCACGTGATGTCAAAATTGAGCCTAGAGACTGGATGCCAGAAGCCTACCGCGAAAGTTTGATTCGTCAAATATCGCAGCATGCTCATTCAGAGATCGTTGGGATGTTACCAGAAGCAAATTGGCTGACTCGCGCCCCATCTTTACGCCGTAAATCTATTCTTATGGCGAAGATTCAGGATGAGGCAGGTCACGGTCTATACTTATATTGTGCGGCAGAAACTTTGGGTGCAGAAAGACAGGCGACCATCGACGCTATGCTTGAAGGAAAGATGAAGTACTCTTCTATCTTTAACTACCCTACAAGAAGTTGGGCGGACATGGGTATGATTGGCTGGTTAGTAGATGGTGCTGCTATTGTTAACCAAGTTGCTCTACAACGTACTTCATACGGTCCCTACGCCCGCGCTATGGTGCGTATCTGTAAAGAAGAGTCCTTCCATCAACGTCAAGGCTATGAGCTGCTAACTGAGCTTGTAAAAGATGGCACTGCTGAGCAAAAAGCCATGGTGCAAGATTCTATTAATCGTTTTTGGTGGCCCGCCTTAATGATGTTTGGTCCACATGATAAGGATTCAACTAATAGCGATCAGTCTTTAGCTTGGAAGATTAAGCGTTTTGGTAACGATGAGCTACGCCAAAAGTTTATCGATATCACAGTTCCACAAGCGGAATACTTAGGTCTAACGATTCCTGATCCTGACTTAAAATGGAATGAAGAGACAGGTCATTATGATCACGGCCCTATAGATTGGCAGGAGTTCAAACAAGTCGTTAGTGGCTATGGCCTGTGTAACAAAGACCGCATGAATGTCCGTCGTCAAGCACAAGAAGATGGTAAATGGGTCGTTGATGCAGGACTTGCTTATGAAGCTAAACAAAAAGTGAAGAAAGCTGCCTAAAAGACCTGTTCTATATTTCAAACATTAATGTGTAGAGTAGCGATGGCTGCATGCTGTCGCTAATCACTATTTTTTAGTATTAATCATTATCTTCTATCTATAGCATGTTTTTATAATTCTGCTTTTTATTTTATATATTCAGTTAGATTATCAGATAAATTCGATACTTACTTAGTGATAAATAAAGGCTAATTAGTAATAAACGAATGCTAGTAACAAACGAACGCTAAAGGAGTTAGCAATGAGCAAACCTCAATTATACGAAGTATTTATTAGAGCCAAAGCTGGTTTATCTCATCAACATGTTGGTTCACTACACGCAACTGATGACGAGATCGCATTACAGAATGCTCGAGATTTATATACTCGTCGTAATGAAGGTACTTCTATCTGGGTAGTCAAATCTAATAATATCACGTCGTTAGACTATGATGATCAAGATGTTTATTTAGAGCCCTCTATTGATAAAATTTATCGTCATCCAACTTTCTATGAAATTCCTGACGAAGTTGGCCACATGTAATTGACGTTATTTATTAATGGATCTTGTTATGAACACTATTACCATAAACCGTGAAGAAACTATTTTTGACTATGCCCTGCGCTTAGGAGATACCGCTTTAGTATTGGCACAGCGCCACTGCGAATGGGTAGGTCACGCCCCTACTATTGAAGAAGAGCTGGCACTTGCTAATATTGGTTTGGACACTTTAGGACAAGCGATGGCTTGGCTAGAGGTCGCTGCAGATAACGACGCACAAAAAAGAGATGCTGATACATTGGCGTATTTTCGCAATGAGCGTGAATACACTAACTATCTACTTGCTGAGTTAGAAAAAGGCGATTTTGCAGTCACGACCCTTAGAGGCTTTTTTGTAAGTACTTACCTCAAATATCTATATCAAGACATGCAAGATAGTAGCGTTGATACCTTTAAAGCCATTGCTATCAAATCTTCCAAAGAAGTTCAGTATCATTATATTCATCAGCGTGCATGGTTGGTACGTCTTGGTAATGGTACTGACGAGAGTCACCAAAGATTGCAAGCAGCTTTAGATGATCTTTGGGCATATACAAATGAGCTTTTTGAAGAAGATGAGACCATCAAGTCAGCACAAGAGTTAGGCATTATAAAGTCTATGGCGACTATAAAACAGCAATGGCGTAAAGATGTTCTCGCCCTTATTAGTGAGGCCAGTCTTACTATGCCACAAGACAAATATCATCATAGTGGTGGCACAAAGGGTCTGCATACCGAAACGCTTGGCCTATTATTGGCTGAAATGCAATCTTTACGTCGGGAGTTCCCTGACGCTAAATGGTAGATACTGATATGACTAAAATTCAGCTAACACCGATGCTAGATATCGATGAGATAACAGAAATTTTGGCTAATGTACCTGATCCTGAAGTGCCTGTATTAACATTAAACGACTTAGGTATTATCAGAGATATCAGTGTTGATAAACAAGCTGGATCGATTACTGTAACCCTTACCCCCACCTACATTGGCTGTCCTGCTACTTCTGCTATCAGAAAGATGGTGAGTGATGCACTGCTCGATGCAGGTTATCCTAAACCGATTTTAAAAGAGCAGCTGGTTCCAGCTTGGTCAACAGATTGGATCACGCCTGAAGGGATTGTAAAGCTTGAAGATTACGGTATCGCGCCGCCAGGATCGGATGATGATAACGAACCCAAACGTTGTCCGCACTGTGGCAGTGACAGTTACCAAGTCGTCAGTCATTTTGGTTCTACTGCCTGTAAATCATTGTATAAATGTCTTGAATGTAAAGAACCATTTGAATACTTTAAATGCCATTAATGCTGTAATAAAAATTAATAACACACTTTATAGACAAATTTTAAAGGAATAATTATGTCTGTCTATCACTCCTTAAAAGTAGTCGAAGTACTTCCTGAAACTGATGAAGCAGTGACACTAAAGTTTGATATTCCAACAGATCTATCAAACCACTTCAAAGCTCTTCCTGGACAACACCTAAAACTTAAAACTCATATCGCTGATGAAGAAGTCGAGCGCTTCTACTCTATTTGTCAGATGGGCGACGACTATCTACGGGTTGGCATCAAAAATGTACCTGAAGGTGTTTTTTCTCAGCATATCTCTAGTACTATAAAAGCTGGTGATACTATCGACGTCATGGCACCTCAAGGAGATTTTTGTTTACCTCTTGAGGACACAGAGTCCATGAAGCAGGCAACGCAATATCTTTTTGTGGCAGCTGGTAGTGGTGTAACGCCTATTTTAGCAATGGTAACGTACTTGCTAGAAAATACAGATAATACTCATATAGATTTTGTCTACATCAATGCTAAACGACAAACAGTGATGTTCTTTGATCAGCTTGAAGCCTTAAAAAACAGATACATGGGTAGATTGTCTATTATCCATGTTTTGACACGAGAACCTAGAGATTTGGATATCTTGTCTGCCCGTCCTGAAGGCGAACGGTTCGAACAACTGCTATCTGCTTTTATTAATACAGATACATTAGACCACACTTATTTATGCGGGCCACTGCCTATTATTGAAGGCTTTAGAGAAGCGTTAATCGATAAAGGTATTGATAAAAAGAACATTCATCTTGAGCTATTTGGTACTCCCACTAGTCAGACGGTTCGTCGTCCTGTCGTACATAGCGATGCTGACAAACAGATTACCATCATTTCGGGCGGTCGTAAGCAAGTCATTGGTTTGGCTGAGGGTCAGAGCGTTCTTGATGCAGCGATTGATGCAGGTGCAAGTGTGCCTTTTGCTTGTAAAGGCGGTGTCTGCGCAACTTGTAAAGCAAAAATGGTTGAGGGCGAAGCTACTATGGCTATCAACTATGGCCTAGAAGATTATGAGGTAGATTTAGGATATGTATTGACCTGTCAAGCCCATGTACAGACTGATACAGCGATAGTAGATTTTGATGTCTAACAATCATTTTCATACCTTCTTAACTCTGCATCGTTTTTCGATGAGTAATTAAACCAAGATTAAACTGAGTATTTTTTATGAGAGATGTATATATAGTAGATTATTGCCGTACCGCTTTTGGTCGATATGGTGGCAGCTTATCTTCCATTCGTCCAGACGATTTGGCGGCTACTGTGCTCAAACATATCCGTGAAAACAATAACTTTGACCCAAAACTGATTGACGATTGCTTATTTGGATGTGCCAATCAAGCGGGCGAAGATAACCGAAATGTGGCAAGAATGTCGTTGTTATTAGCAGGATATCCTGTCGAAGTTCCAGGGACTACTCTTAATCGTCTATGTGGCTCAGGTGTTGATTGCATTGGTTTGGCAGCGAGAAGCATTAAGTCAGGCGAGACTGATATTATGCTAGCAGGTGGCGTCGAATCTATGTCACGTGCTCCTTTTGTCATGGCCAAACCTACTAAAGCATTCGATCGCAATGCTGAGGTTTATGATACGACTATCGGCTGGCGTTTCACTAATAAAACGCTTGAAGCGCAGTATGGTAGCGATTCCATGCCACAAACCGCAGAAAACGTGGCTCAAGAATTCAACATCTCTCGTGAAGCACAAGATGAATTTGCCTATCATTCACAAATGAAAGCAGCCAAATCTACTGAGCGCTTGGCGAAAGAGATTGTGCCCGTCACTTATATGGATCGTAAAAAAGGTCAAATCACGGTTGATACCGATGAGCATCCTCGTGCTGATACAACCTTAGAAAAACTGTCATCATTAAAACCGATATTTAAAGGCGGTACTGTAACTGCAGGTAATGCCTCTGGCGTAAATGATGGTGCAGCCGCTTTACTTCTTGCTTCTGAAGATGCTTGTAAGCAGCATAACCTTACCCCCAAAGTTCGAGTAATTGGAACAGCAGCACGTGGCGTAGAACCTCGTATTATGGGGATTGGTCCTATAGCAGCGGTTGAAGTATTATTCAAACGCACAGGTCTTAAAATGTCTGACTTTGATGTCATTGAGCTTAATGAAGCGTTTGCCAGTCAAAGTTTGGCAATATTAAATCATTTTGGTATCGAGCCAACTGACACTCGTCTTAATCCAAATGGTGGTGCTATAGCTTTAGGTCACCCTTTAGGGGCTTCAGGGGCACGCATCGCAGGTAGTGCAGTAACAGATATTGCAGGCAAACCAGGTCGTAAAGCTTTGATCACTATGTGCATAGGTGTTGGCCAAGGTATTGCTATGGCCATTGAGGCAGTTTAGCTACTAGTTGTAATTCTAAAATATAAGAGCTATGCAAGCATGGCTCTTTTATCTTAATACGTAAATATTTGCAAAGCTCTTTAATGTCTACTTCACGGACTAAAGTGAGTGCTTTGCTGTAAATTGTGTAGTATATTGTTAACAATTCTTATTTTTGGTTTATCTACAAGGAAGTGATAAATATGTCAATCAAAGTCAAACTTAGTGCTATGTCTTTAACTATGGCACTAGCATTAGGACTATCAGGCTGCTCAAATCAAGCGGATAGTACTGCTGACGGTTCTGCAACTTCAGCGCAAGAAACAACCACTTTGCGATTTTCACATTTTTGGCCAGCAACTTCGGCCATGCAAACTGACGTTTTTGAACCGTGGGCTGAAAAGCTTGAGACAGAATCAGATGGTCGTTTAAAAGTTGAGATCTACCCCTCAGCAACGCTAAGTAAACCTGATGCTACTTACGATGCGACTGCAAAAGGCACGATAGACATCGGCTCTCAAGCGCACGGCTATACTGCCGGACGCTTCCCTCTAACGACGATCACTGAACTTCCAGGGCTGTCCAATTCAGCCTCTCAAATGAGTTGTATATTACAAACTCTCTATGACGATGGTACGCTTGCTGGCGAATATGAAGACACACATCTGTTATTCATGATGGGCGCAGGTCCAGGAGCATTGCATACAGTAGATAAATTAATCCGTACACCAGATGATATGAAAGGTATGCGCATTCGCAGACCGTCAGCAGTCGCCGGTGACATCATTGAGGCAACTGGTGCATCACCTGTTGGCTTACCTGCTACTGATATCTACACTTCGTTGCAACGTGGCGTTATTGATGGTTTGAGCTTTGCTTGGAGTCCTACTGGTGACTTTAGATTGACAGAGCTGACCAATGCGCATACTAACATTCCATTTTATAGCTCAGCCTTACTGGTCACTATGAACAAAGACAAGTATCAAAGCTTACCAGATGATCTCAAAAAAATTATTGATGACAATTCAGGTAAAGTAATGGCAGACATTGCAGGTGAGATGTTTGATAGAGAAGATGCTAAGTTTATAGAAGAAGCTCGTGCTAAAGGCGATCAATTCATCGAAATTCCAGACCCACTTAACGACCCAGCATGGAAAGAGCCACTTGAAGCTGGTACTCAAAAGTATTTAGATGATGTCAATGCGCTAGGTTTAGATGCCGATGGCGTCTATGAAAAAGCCAAAGCCGCTAGTGCCGCTTGTAAAGTTTAGTTTATAAGGCTGCGTTGAGATGTTGTCATGTTTGATGTTACTTGTGACTTCGCGCTTTCTTTGAAAGCTTAAAAACCACATATACGATGGGTATCTTTATGATGCCCATTTATGCTTAATACAAAAGTATGATCCATAAAAAAAGCCTCCAAATTTTACT
>NZ_LNUO01000011.1:0-15521 GCF_001462175.1 Psychrobacter sp. ENNN9_III | reverse complement strand
AAGACCCTCCTATTTTAATTTATTTTACAAGGTCGATACCTATTATTATTACTAACTAATTTAATAATGACAAATACTCATAGTTTTACGGATATAGTTAATAGCTTCAATATTTGTATTGGACAAACTATTATGTGAAGTAATATCATAGCTTACCTGATGTAGCTCTATACAGGTATGTGAGCCGATATATCCAGCACCACCCGCTACTAAGATCTTGTTATTCATGACAATTCGCTACAATAAAAACACCTCATTGTAGGGTTGTAGTAAAGTTTTTTCAAGGTGTTAATTTTATGAGTAAAGAGAATCAAAACTACGTTTTTTACCCATTTATTTGCTTCTAACAGTGTAGCCTTTAATTAGTAAGCCCTACAAAATATCCATAATTATGAATATACCTATAATCGGCACTAAAGCCTAACCAAAAATATTTTATTTTTAGAATAAAAAACCGATTATCGCCATAATTGCTTACTTCATCCAAGTTATCATAACAATACCTACAATACGATGTCTTATAATATGTTTTCAGAACAATGTTAAGCTGTATTAGACATACTTTTTTCTTTAACCAAAAAAAACACCCCAATGTAGGAGTGTTTCTTCTAACGTTACTTTAAGCCTAAATATTAGAACTAAAGCTATATTACCAACCAGTAACTTCTTTTAGCTTATCACCGATTTTAGCTGGGTCACGTGTATACGCGATGCCTGCATCTTCAAAGGCTTTGAATTTCTCTTCAGCCGTACCTTGACCACCAGAGATGATCGCGCCAGCATGACCCATACGCTTGCCTTCTGGAGCCGTTACACCAGCGATATAGCCGACGACTGGCTTAGTCACGTTTTCTTTGATATAAGCAGCGGCTTCTTCTTCAGCCGTACCACCGATCTCACCGATTAGGACGATAGCTTCAGTTTGTGGGTCGTCTTGGAACAGTTTTAGTGCGTCAATCTGGTTCATACCAGGGATAGGATCACCACCGATACCGATACAGGTTGACTGACCAAAACCAAGCTTCGTCGTTTGGGCAACGGCTTCATACGTTAGGGTACCAGAGCGTGAAATGATACCGACTTTACCTGGCTGATGGATATGTCCTGGCATGATACCGATTTTGCACTGGCCTGGCGTGATGACTCCTGGGCAGTTAGGACCAACCATACGTACATCGCCAGCTTCTTCGATATAACGCTTCGCTTTTAACATATCGATCGTCGGTACGCCTTCAGTAATCACTACGATAAGCTTCACGCCAGCATCGACAGCTTCAACGATAGAATCTAGTACAAATGGCGCTGGTACATAGATAACTGAGGCATCAGCTTGAGTCGCTTCCATCGCCTCGCTCATAGTGTTAAATACTGGTAGGCCTAGGTGCGTTTGCCCGCCTTTACCTGGCGTGACACCGCCAACGACTTTTGTACCATATTCGATGGCTTGCTCAGAGTGGAACGTACCATTTTTACCAGTGAAACCTTGTACCAATACTTTGGTATCTTTATCAATTAATACACTCATTGTTTTTTCCTTGTATTCGGTTGTCTTGTAGTAGTAGCTTGTTAGCTGATATATCGTTGAATGTTAACGATGTCTCAATTTCTCAATGTTTCGATATTTTAATATTCATCGACTAAAAAGCCACTATTACGCTTTGACTACTATGCTCAAGTTCCTACAGGTAGGGGATTATGCTTGAACTGCGTCGACAATTTTTTGTGCAGCGTCTGCGAGGCCCTGAGCTGAGATCAGTTTTAGACCAGACTCTTCTAGGATTTGCGCGCCCTTCTCAGCATTGTTACCTTCTAGGCGGACAACGACTGGTACTTGTACATCAACTTCTTTGACCGCAGCGATGATCGCTTCTGCAATCATGTCACAGCGTACGATACCGCCGAAGATGTTGATTAGAACGCCTTCTACACTGCTGTCTTCTAGGATGATTTTGAACGCTTCTACAACGCGATCTTTGGTTGCGCCGCCGCCAACGTCTAGGAAGTTAGCAGGCTTGCCGCCATACAGTTTGATGATGTCCATCGTCGCCATGGCAAGACCAGCGCCATTGACCATACAACCGATGTTACCTTCTAGGGCCACATAGTTTAGATCAAATTCAGCCGCTTTTAGCTCACGCTCGTTTTCTTGCGTTTTGTCTTGTAGCGCGGCGATTTTTGGTAAGCGATATAGTGCGTTTGAGTCGATACCGATTTTGCCATCAACACAGACGATCTCGCCATTTTCACGTACGGCTAATGGATTCACTTCAAGCAGGGCAAAGTCATTTTCAACAAATGCTTGATAAGCACCCGTCATGATTTTTACAAACTGATTGATTTGTTTGCCTTCTAAACCTAATTGAAATGCTACATCACGCGCTTGATAAGGCATTAGACCTACTAATGGATCTACGCTTACTTTAAAGATTTTTTCTGGAGTTTCGCTTGCTACTTCTTCGATATCGACACCGCCTTCAGTTGACGCCATAAAGGTAACGCGGCGCGTAGAACGGTCAACGACCGCGCCAAGATATAGCTCAGTTTGTACTGGATACATATCTTCTGCGACCAAGACGAAGTTGACTGGTTGGCCCTCAGCGTCAGTTTGGAATGTAACCAGATTAGTACCGATAAGCTCATCAGCGACTTGCTTAGCTTCTTCACGAGTCTTAACCAGCTTTACGCCACCAGCTTTACCGCGACCACCAGCGTGTACTTGCGCTTTGATAACAGCAATATCAGTTGGGGTCTTATCAAAGGCTGCTGCTGCTTCGTCGCCACTGCTGGCAATGATGCCTTCTTGAATTGGCAAACCGTAGCTTTTTAATAGCTCTTTTGCTTGATACTCATGTAAATTCATTGATTGTATCCTTTATTTTTTACAATTAATAAAAAGTGAAAATAAGTGCACGATAACATTTATATAGTGCACTTATAACCGTAGCTCCAGTGGTTATAACACTCATCGTTATAACCATTATCATAAGCATAGTCATCATGATCATCATAGTCATGACGCTTTGCTGTGCTACGGTCAATTTATACCTTAATACCTACTCGGTAAACGCGAGCGATTACTTACGTTTTTTACGCTGAATGGCGTGAATAGCACGGCCATCAGCTGATAATGCCGCTTCGTGTACTGCTTCTGATATTGTTGGATGCGCAAACGTCATTAGCTGCAGATCTTCAATACTAGAGACAAACTCCATCGCAATCATACCTTGGTGGACGATGTCGCCTGCACCAGCAGAGATAGCGTGCATACCTAGCAAGCGATCGGTCTTAGCATCAGCGACGACTTTGACAGAGCCTTGCGCTTCACTTTGTGCCAAAGCACGGCCGTTAGCAGCTAGGTTAAATGAGCCTGTCTTGACTTCATAGCCAGCTTCAGTCGCTTCTTGCTCAGTCATACCTACCCATGCGATTTCTGGATGGGTGTAGATAACATTGATAATGGTATCATAGTTAACTTGCGCCTTTTCACCATGAATGCGCTCAACCGCCATCATGCCCTCTTCCATTGCTTTATGTGCAAGCATTGGACCACGGACTAAATCACCAATGGCATAGACGCCATCAAGATTGGTTTTGCACTGATCATCGACATCGATAAGACCACGTTCAGTCAAGGTAATACCGCTGTCTTCGCCAAGAAGCTTTTCAGAGTATGCGCGGCGGCCAACACAAACGATTAGCTTATCAAAGCTCTCATCTGATGCTTCGCCTTTGGCTTCACTGGTAACAACTACTTGATCGCCTTGTACTTCAGCATTGGTCACTTTGGTATCGACACGGATATCAAGACCTTGCTTTTTAAACATCTTACGTGACTCTTTAGCGATGTCTTTATCAGCAGCGGCTAAAAATTCAGGTAGTGCTTCGTATACGACAACTTCAGCACCCAAACGACGCCATACAGAGCCAAGCTCAAGACCGATAACGCCAGCACCGATGACACCTAAACGCTTAGGCACTTCAGTAAAATCAAGTGCGCCTGTCGAATCTACAATGCGATCGCCATCAGTTTTAGCGACAGGAATCTCGATAGGCGCAGAACCTGCTGCCAAAATGACATTTTTAGCAGTAATAGTACTTTCCGCTTCGTCTTCTAGCGCGACGAACTTAACTTTTTTATCGCTACCTTTACCGTCTTCTAACGTACCCCAGCCTTGTAGCCAGTCAACGCCATTACCTTTTAATAATGCTGCTACACCGCCAGTCAACTGCTTAACAATACCTTCTTTACGAGCGATCATCTGCTCGATATCGATAGAGACATCACCTGTGCTAATACCATGCTCATCAAGGTCATGTTTAGTAGCTTCATAACGATGCGAGCTATCAAGTAAGGCTTTTGATGGGATACAACCAACGTTTAAGCATGTACCGCCAAGCGCAGGCTCGCCCTTATAAACGCGTTTTTCGATACAAGCAACACTCATACCCAGCTGACCTGCACGGATAGCTGCTTCATAACCACCGGGACCGCCGCCAATGACGACTAAATCATAATTGTCTTTCATAGTACGTTCCTTTTCTAATTTTAGTTTGAGCTTTGTTTTTATTTATAGATACCGTTGCTACCTATACCAATCTATACCAATAAAAAAGCCATACGTCACCCGATAGTTATCTAGTCAATACACTAAGTTTGTATCGTGTGTCATATAGCGCTTATTGGTTATAAAGACTGAACATTATAAACAGCAAAGCCTTTTAAAAAGGCACCTATAAATCTTTAGTACAAAAGCAAAAAGCTTGTATCAGCGTATGCCGATACAAGCTTATAAGCTTATAGGTCTAGGAGTAATAATGATGGATCTTCAACCAACTCTTTGATAGTGACTAAGAACTGTACCGCTTCTTTACCATCGATCATACGGTGGTCATAAGATAGCGCCAGATACATCATTGGTAAGATTTCAACCTTGCCATCGACTGCCATTGGGCGCTCGTTAATAGCATGCATACCTAAGATAGCAGTTTGTGGTGGATTCAAGATAGGCGTTGACATAAGCGAGCCAAAGACACCGCCGTTTGAGATAGTGAATGTACCACCAGTCATCTCATCCAAACCTAACTTGCCTTCTTGCGCTTTGCCGCCAAGCTCACGGATTTTGCTCTCGACATCCGCCATGCTCATACGGTCAGTATCACGCAATACTGGAACCACTAGGCCGCGATCTGATGACACAGCAACACCGATATCATAAAAACCATGATAAACGATGTCATCACCGTCCAATGATGCGTTCACTGCTGGGAAACGTTTTAGCGCTTCGGTAGCGGCACGTACGAACAATGACATAAAGCCTAGACGTACACCATGACGCTTTTCAAACTTGTCTTTATACTTAGTACGTAAGTCCATCAACGGCTTCATGTTGACTTCGTTAAACGTCGTTAGCATCGCTGTATCTTGTGACGCTGACAATAAACGCTCGGCAACACGCTTACGCAAACGTGTCATCGGTACGCGTTTTTCAGTGCGCTCACCAACTGACTCAGCAACAGGACGACCGCTATCAGATTTGATAGAGCTGTCAGATTTTAGCTTTGGATCTGCCATATCAGTCTTGGTAACACGGCCACCACGGCCACTACCTTCGACATTCTTTGGATCTACGCCACTTTCTTTGGCAGCTTTACGTACCGCAGGACTTTGGTCTTTATGATCAGCTTCATCGTGCGGCGCGTTTGGACGGTTTGAGGTGTCGCCGTATCCAGTTTCTTTTTGTTGTACTGGTGCAGCTGGTTGATTTGGATCGACTGCTGGCGCTTCATCAGAGCTAGAGCCGGTGTCAGCATCAGAGCTACCACTTGCACCAGCTTCAAACTCTGCGATTAGGTCCGCTGATTCAACCGTATCGTCGACTTGTTTGACGATTTTGGTTACAACACCATCATCAGGTGCAACGACTTCTAACACTACTTTATCAGTTTCGATCTCTGCTAAAAGGTCATCACGACTAACCTGTTGGCCTTCAGTGACATGCCATTCAACGATCGTGCCATCGGCAACCGATTCTGGAAAAACGGGGGCATTAATTTCAGCCATCGATATACTCCTTAGATTTAGATATTACTACTTATTATTAAGTCGTGATAGACAGTTATTTCCTATTTGAAGCTATGTTATTAATAAAAACATACCCGCATACATCGTCTACTTCTTGATAATCTAACCATGCAATAGGAACTAACTGCTATCGTCTCATTGATGAATCTTATATTGGTAGCGCTTATTCAGCCAACTCGTCTACACTAACGCCTAAACTTTCGGCAACCAGTGTTTGCTGCTGCTGAACATGCAACTTCGGTGAACCAGTCGCTGGCGCTGCACTAGGAGGACGTGCTACTGGTTCCATCACCTTCGCTCTAGTCGGATGCGGTACCACAATACGGAACATATGCGGTGCTAAATAATACCAAGCACCTTGGTTTAGTGGCTCTTCTTGCGTCCAGACGATTTCTTTTAGGTTGCTGTATTTTTCTATTTCAGCAATCAGACGCTCTTCTGGAAGTGGATAAAGCTGCTCAATACGAACGATGGCGACATGCTCAAGGCCCAATGCACGGCGTTGCTCAAGTAAGTCGTAATAGACCTTACCGCCACATAGTACCAAACGTGTGATCTGATCGGCGTTTTGCTCATCAATCTCTGGCAGTACTGTTTCAAACTTACCATTAGCGAGCTCTTCTAACTGAGAAGTCGCAAGCTTATGACGTAGTAAGCTCTTTGGTGACATAACGATCAAAGGTTTACGTATCGGACGTATCGCTTGACGACGTAATGCATGGAATATCTGTGCAGGAGTCGTTGGCGTAATGACTTGCATATTGTCTTCAGCGCATAGCTGTAAAAAGCGCTCAAGACGGGCTGAAGAATGCTCCGGACCTTGACCTTCAAAGCCATGTGGTAATAGCATGGTTAATCCGCACACACGCTGCCATTTGGTCTCACCACTAGAGATAAATTGGTCAATGACGACCTGCGCACCGTTGACGAAATCACCGAACTGCGCTTCCCAAACGATCAACGCATTAGGTACTGTCGTTGCATAGCCATACTCAAAGGCTAGCACCGCTTCTTCTGATAGCAACGAGTTGTAAGTAGCAAAACGAGCTTGCTTTTCACTAATATGAGCCAATGGCACATACATACTGCCATCATTGACATTATAAATTTCGCTATGACGGTGCGAGAAGGTACCGCGGCCAACGTCTTCACCAGTGATACGTACCAATATATCGTCATTATCAACGAGAGAGGCATAAGCTAGGGTCTCTGCTGCACCCCAGTTAAGTGGCTCTTCACCAGTTTGCATCGCTAAACGCTGATCCACGACTTTTTGTACTTGACGTTGAAGCTTATAGCCTTCTGGCATCTCAGCCATGCGGCGACCATACTCTTTTAGTTTTTCGATATCGACACTGGTATCCCAATCGTCGACTAAGTCGTGACCTAAGTAAGGCTTCCAATTCACAAAAAGCGCCTCATCAGGATCACTGACCAAAGAGTTCACCACATAATCACCACGATCTAGCGACTCACGATATGAGTCCTCGTAGTTTTTGGCTTCACTTTCGTCAATTACACCATCTTTGATCAGTTGCTGGGCATATATTGCACGAGTCGTTGGTAACTTTTTGATGACTGAATACATCAACGGCTGAGTCGCAGAAGGTTCATCCGCTTCATTGTGACCGTTACGGCGATAACAGAACAAATCGATAATGATGTCTTTATCAAACTCATGACGATAATCAAGAGCAAGCTGGGCGGCAAAAACGACTGATTCAGGATCATCGCCATTTACATGTAAGATCGGTGCATGAACCATTTTAGCGACATCGGTACAATATTCTGTCGAGCGCAAGTCTTCTTGACGGCTGGTCGTAAAGCCGACTTGGTTGTTGATGACGATATGTAGCGTCCCGCCCGTGGTATAAGCACGAGTCTGTGACATCTGGAACGTCTCTTGTACCACGCCTTGACCAGCAAATGCGGCATCACCGTGGACAACGATCGGTAGCACCGAGTTACCATCTTTATTATTGTGACGGGCTTGGTCGTTACGACGTACTTGACGGGCACGGACAGAGCCTTGTAATACTGGTGCGACAATCTCAAGGTGTGATGGGTTAAAGGCCAATGCTAAGTGCGCTTCACCGCCTGGCGTCATCACGTTAGATGAATAACCGTTATGATATTTGACGTCGCCTGAGCCTTTTTCTGGCTGAACTTTACCATCAAACTCATCAAACAAATCAGCTGGGTTTTTACCTAAAACGTTAACCAATAAGTTAAGACGCCCACGGTGTGCCATACCGATAACCATCTCTTTGGTACCGTAACCACCAGCACGTTGAATGATTTCGTTAACCGCAGGAATAAAGCTTTCACCACCTTCAAGGCCAAAACGTTTTACGCCCGTATATTTACGCGCCAAATACTTCTCTAACCCTTCAGCAGCAGTCAGACGCTCCAAGATAGATAAGCGTTTTTCATCGTCGAATTTGATATAACCTAGGTTGGTCTCAAGATACTTCTCCATCCAGCGCTTTTCAGTACTGGTGGTTACATGCATATATTCTACACCGATATGGCGACAGTAGACGCGTTCCATAATTTCGATAATCTCACGCAATGGCGCTTCTTTTTTACCGATATTAAGATCGCTCGTAGGATATATAGTATCAAGGTCAGCTTCTGATAAGCCATGATAAGCGAGGGTTAAGTCTTCTACCGCAGCGCGTGGATGCAGCTCTAAAGGATCAAGCTGCGCACGGCGATGTCCACGACGACGATACGCTGAAATCAGCTGCTGAACACCCATTTGTTTAGGATCAGCACAGTCTTCTGACGTACTAGAAGTTGAGTTATCAGAGATAGGACCAATTTTATTGGCGGTCTGATTACGTGCAAGCAATAAAAACTGATCTTTAATGTCATTATGCTTGGCATCGTTGGGAGATTGGTATTGCTTAAAATAATCTTGCCAATCCGTATCGACACTATCTGGATCGCTTAAAAACTGCTCATAAAGGGATTCGATATAAAGGGCATTGTCAGCGGCAAGTTCAGTATGTTCTACGCCAGCTGCTTCTTTCGTTATACTATTCATAATAATCGTCTATTTGATAGATAAATGAATGGAATCGTGCTTATTATTGTGTGTTCTATTATACGCTAAGCTTATAAAAAAGTTGGTATACATCGTTAAATACTGTTTGCCAGTTACTAACTATTTGTCAGTTACTAGTAAGTAGTCGCTCTTATTTGCCAGTAAAGATCATTAGCCGATTATGCTAAGCTTCACCCATAGTTGCTTGATATCATAAATGAGCATGAACAATGATGATAACAAGTCCAAACTTCACCAATATTAACTAATCGAGTAGACAATCTCTTCTCAATCAGCTATTAACAGATGTTTTCAAAGAGTTTTTGTAATGAGCATACACTGCTATATAGGGTAACATGTATGAATTACCTGACATAGTTTGTTTGCTCAATACTAAGTATTTACATATTAAATAACAATTATCACTTTACGAACATTATGTACGTATCGTCAGTATAGCATCGCTAATAGCTTCTAAAAACTTAGCATAATAACAGTGGTTTTTGATACTTTAACTCCCGCTCTCCCGCTATGATAACATTTTTATGATTCAAAATTTATGACAAGTTGAGCAACATTGCCTTTATTTATAAAGCTGTCTTCAACAAAGCAAAAACCACACTTTTAATAAAACCAAAAGACAGTAGCTTGTTAAAAATAAACGCATTGTTAGCATTTACTCAAATCATCAATAAGAACATATGATAACTTGTCAAATAAACAGACTTTTTACCGTGTATAAATTGTACAGGTAAATAGCGACCAATCTTTGAACCCTTACACGCTACCAACGTACTGTACGTATAGACTTACATTGATTCAGATAATCTGTTCAGCTGCCATACACTGTTAAATACTCACTTTATTGATCTACAAACAGAACATATCATGCAATAAAGACACCGCCTGATTAACAGACGGTGTCTTCGTATATATAAGAATACCTGGGTATTTGATTAACCAGCTTGATCTAGTAATAAATTACGTAGGTTACCGATCGCTTTAGTAGGGTTTAGGCCTTTTGGACAAACCGATACACAGTTCATAATACCGCGGCAACGGAATAGGCTGAACGGATCATCCAAGCGTGCTAGGCGAGCTTGCGTATCAGTATCACGGCTATCAACCACAAAGCGGTTGGCGTTAAGCAGCGCTGCTGGCCCTAAGAACTTATCAGGGTTCCACCAAAATGATGGGCAGCTGGTAGAACAGCAAGCACATAGGATGCATTCATACAGACCGTTCATCTTTTCACGCTGCTCAGGTGACTGCAGACGCTCTGTCGGCGGCGCTGGCTGCTCGTTGATTAGGTACGGATGTACTTTTTCGTATTGCTCATAGAATTGGTTCATGTCAACGACTAAATCACGAACAACGGGCAAACCTGGTAGAGGGCGAACCGTTACCTTTTCAGGCAATGTATTCATGTTAATCAAACAGGCCAAACCATTTTTACCGTTGATGTTTACGCCATCAGAACCACAGATGCCTTCACGGCATGAGCGGCGGAAAGTGATGGTTTCATCTTCCTTTTTTAAGCGTAATAATACGTCAAGCAACATACGATCTGACTCAAGTAGCTCAATCGTATAAGTTTGCATGCGCGGCGCTGTGTCCTGGTCAGGATCATAGCGATAGATTTCGATGGTGCGAGTACCTCGGCTCATAATGCTAAACTCCACACGTAGGTGATGGCGGGCATACAAAATGTGCATCATACCAGCGCTGTTGTTCAATTTTCATCATCGCACTGGCATAAGCTTGTAGCTAGCGGTCACCTTTTTAATAAATTAATAAGGGATAAAACGGTAATCCTATACGTACATAAAATATATGTCATATAAAATTAATAAACGCGAACTTTTGGCTCGACATAATCGACAGTTAATGGAACCTTGCGAACTGGCTTATAGATGATACGGTTGCCTTCAGAATACCATAGAGTATGCTTCATCCAATCATGATCGTTACGGCCGTTTGGTGCGTAATCATCATCTTCTGGGCGATCATAGTCAGCAACACTGTGAGCGCCGCGGCTCTCATGACGATTAGCTGCCGATATCATTGTGGCCTTAGCAACTTCATAAAGGTTGGCAACTTCAAATGCTTCGATACGCGCTGTATTAAACACTTGCGACTTATCTGCTAGATGAATGTTTTCAACCTTGTCACCAAGCGCCAAGATTTTCTCGACTCCTTCATCCATTAAAGCTTGCGTACGGAACACACTTGCATGCTTTTGCATGGTTGCACGAATCTCATCTGCCACGTCTTGCGCATTGTAGCCTTCTGTAGACTGTTGCAATTTATCCAAACGACGTACAGTAAAGTCTAATACATGCGGGTCAAGCGGCTTGTAGTTATGATCAGCATGATGATATTCATCAACGATATGCTTACCTGCTGCACGGCCAAATACTAATAAATCAAGCAGTGAGTTGGTACCTAAACGGTTGGCACCATGGACACTAACGCACGCACACTCACCAATAGCATACAGACCTTTGACGACATCGCCCTTTGCATAAAGTCCGTCTTCATCCTTACCCGCTTCTAAGTCTGGTACAACCACTTGACCATGAATCGTAGTAGGAATGCCGCCCATCATATAATGAATGGTTGGGATAACTGGAATAGGCTCTTTAGTGATATCGACGTTTGCAAAGTTTTTACCAATCTCAAATACCGATGGTAAGCGCTTCATAATGGTATCTACCCCTAAATGCGTCATATCCATAACGATATGGTCGGCATTTGGGCCACAGCCACGACCTTCTTTGATCTCTTGGTCCATCGAGCGTGACACAAGATCACGTGGTGCTAAGTCTTTAACCGTTGGCGCATAACGCTCCATGAAAGCTTCGCCGTCTTTATTACGTAAGATGGCGCCTTCACCGCGGCAACCTTCTGTCAACAGCACCCCTGCTCCGTGAACGCCGGTTGGGTGGAACTGCCAAAACTCCATATCTTGCAATGGAATGCCAGCGCGAACCGCCATACCGATACCGTCACCAGTGTTGATATAAGCGTTAGTAGACGCCGCAAAAATACGACCAGCTCCGCCAGTCGCTAATACTGTAATCGGTGTCTGGAACACAGCTACCGCGCCTGTTTCTTGCTCAAGTGCTACCACACCATTGATGTTACCCGCTTCGTCTTTGATCAAATCAAGCGCAATCCACTCGATGAAGAACTCAGTACCTTGCTGCAGGTTTTTTTGATATAGCGTATGTAAGAGCGCGTGACCTGTACGGTCAGCAGCAGCGCAAGCACGTTGCACGGCTTTTTCGCCATAGTTTGACGTATGACCACCAAATGGACGCTGATAGATCGTGCCATCTTCGTTACGGTCAAATGGCATACCCATGTGCTCAAGCTCATAGACGACTTTTGGCGCTTCACGGCACATATACTCGATAGCGTCTTGATCACCCAACCAATCTGAGCCTTTTACCGTGTCATAAAAGTGAAAATGCCAGTTGTCGTTGCTCATGTTACCTAAGCTTGCCCCAATACCGCCCTGCGCTGCAACTGTGTGCGAACGGGTTGGGAATACTTTGGTCAAAACTGCAACCTTCATACCCGCTTCAGCCAAATGTAGTGAAGCTCGCATACCTGAACCGCCACCACCGACGATGACTGCATCGTAATTTAAGGTTTTGATGTTACTAATGGTATTATCTTGTCTTGTTGCCATTACGGTTTTCCTAATGCTTGTGAAGTAAATATAAGGAAGTCCAATCAGATATTACGTCAGATCTCTAAGCGTCTTTTGACCATGCTCATTAATCTAGTAGTATTTGTAGACCACCTTTAACCACTTACTAAAATTTGCATATTCTTCATCATACTCAGCTTAGGATGTCTGTCGCTCAATAAGCTTTGTAACGGTGCTCACCACATGATGTCGCGTATTTTATAATTATAAATACGTCTAATCGACACTGTACATCCGCACAATACAACATGATGAATCTAATATGGCCACTGACTGACTGCTTTTAAAGGCGTTAAAAGCGATTAAAGTTAACTGTACAGTCTGTCATCGTAGCGTCTAAAAATGAGAGGTCTATAATAATTAAACAGCCACAACACCGAAGCCACTACCCCAAAAGATCATAACTCCCCAGAATAGATAAACTAAAATGGCGATAATCATTAAGGTTTGTAATACCATACGTAGTTTTGGCGCGCTTTCACCCATCTTACCAGAGGTAATATAGTCAGTGAATATGGTCCACATACCGACCCAAGCGTGGCCAGCAAGTGCAAGTACCGCAACCAAACTGAATAGACGCATAGGCAAACTGGTCATGAAGTCAGACCATTCGATAAAAGTCACGTTACCATGCATCAAAAAGAAGCCAAGTAACACGACGCTATAGACTGCTAGGACGACGGCACTAATACGCTGGACTACCCAATCACGTGTGCCTAGTCCTGTTAGTCCTGTAGCACTTTTGATTCCTGAATCATTTTTCATCATTAGAACATCACCCATACAAATGACGCGACAATTAGAATCGCTGCAATTACTAAACTGACAACAGACACCATACGTGCTGATTTCAGCTCTTCGTTGTTACCGTTGTCAGCAAATAAATGCTTGATACCCATTACAAAATGATATGCAATCGATGCAACGAATATCCATGCTAAGAAGCGAATGAAAACATTATCAAATACGGTTGCAAAGCTCTCAGGTGACGCAAGAGAGGTCTGTAACAACCAAAGCATGACAGGGATTAATAAGAATAGAATAATGCCAGATATACGATGTAGAATTGAAGCTATCGCAATCGGTGAGCGATTAACAGCCATCACTTGGCTCAAAGGCAGATCAATAGGTCGGTTGCTTTTCACAGCGGGCATCCTTTTTGCGGTTATACTCCTGTATCTACTAGCAACGCTAAGTAGGAAACGATCCTACTAAACGTTTAGCAACACATGAGACGAATAAAGTAAGGAAGAGCTAGCTGACTGTGCTAGTTTACGCTAAGCATTAATATGCATTCAACATGTAAAACATTTACGATTCACTGTTTATACTACTGAGACAGCGCTCGCTCGTTGTCAGTAATCATAGTACTCATATAACATGCTTATATAATGATAATAATTTGCGAATTGATTATATGGCTATGCTTTAATTGAAACGATTGTTTTGTCTGTCTAAATTAATATCTAAAATACTAAATACTATGTTTACTAGCTTTAAATTTTGAATACCAGTTTTACTAGTACTAAGGATTTTTCTTCATAATAGTTAGCTGTCTTGTGAGACGTACAGTTAACTGGTCTATTTTTAATTGGTTTCTTAGTATAACAAGGCAAGATCGCTTGACTGCCTTCTCCACAACAAACCGACTTAAGAACAATATAAAAATAGAACAAACAACGACAGCACCAAGACTTTAAACTATTGTTATGACTACAAATTTACGTATTCAATTTAGCAAAATATCGTTCGATTTGGTACTTAATAAACGCACGCACGGTAATCAATATTCGTTAATATGCGATTAGCATCAGTCAAATCATGCCATTATAAAATGGCTAGCCGACAATTACAAATTTATCCCTCAAATAGTGAAAATCGTGGCGGTTTTAACACAAAACCTATTATTTGTAATAAAATTGACGCAACCTTACCTTTTCATAAACGATAATAATTAAGATCAAATTGTGCTACTGGTCATATGCTATGCGTTTTTGACGGCATCAACATAAAACCTAAAACAGCAAAATAGACAAAAAGAGTCAAATTCTATCAAATTACTAGCTTTCCTACTTCTTTCATAAAAACGTCGAATTTGCGCTAAATAAGCCAACAGACATATTTTGATACAAAAATTACCTAATAGAAATACCCTGAAACCACGTGAATTAGCGGTATAGCTGCTAAAACTCTTTTCTAATTGCATTAAATTACTGGTAACATAGCCTCAATCTTAAATTAGTTAAATCCATATTTGTTCATATAACGACACGAAGATAGATGTCGTTAGTATTTTATTCTAACAAGCTAAAACCAATGGAGAGGAAATTATGGCTGACAACATCAAGTCAAACAATGAAGCCACATTAACAGTAGATGGTAAGGAATACCAACTTCCTATTATTAACGGTACACTAGGTCGCCCAGTTATCGATGTTGCTGCTTTGCAAGAAGCCGGTTACTGGTCTTATGATCCAGGGTTTAAGGTCACAGCTCCTGTCGAATCAAAGATCACTTTCATTGATGGCGGTAAAGGTGAGTTACTACATCGCGGCTATCCTATTGACGAGTTGGCAAACAACGCTGAGTATTTAGAAGTTGCCTATGCTCTTATTCATGGCGACCTACCTAACAAAGAACAAAAAGCAGATTTTTTTGAAAAAATCTCCCCC
>NZ_LNUO01000109.1:0-10321 GCF_001462175.1 Psychrobacter sp. ENNN9_III | reverse complement strand
GAAGCCCCTTAGCGGGGCTTTTTATAGTTGACTCCTTGCTACAGGGTTCCACTGAGTTTATGCACCAGCAGTAACCTGCCAGCTGGCAGTCGCTTGATGCTCATCTTGATGCGCAAATAGTGGATGGCTTTGAGCTTCTGTCAAATTAAGTACAGGGGTTACGCAAGCATCAACCTCTGCGAACAATTCTTCCCAATACGTCATCGTTTGACTAGCAAACTTCTCTATCATTGCTTGCTCAGCTTGTTTACTCTCAGCTGTATTTGGCATTGATCCACGCTGCCAATGAGCATCGATATGTTCAGACAAATCTAACGTCTCGCATAATAATCGCCAAAATTTAAATTCTAATGAGCCGACTGCCATATGGCGACCATCTTGTGGCCGACTGCCATATGGCGACCATCTTGTGTTTTGTACAGCCGATAGCACGGCAGCCATCCACCCAAGAAGTCATTCTGAGGCTCTGGGCGTTGTCCATTTATATTTTTCATCATATCAGCTGTCGCTTTTGGCATAACCAGATGATGATACAAGCTATGCGTCATACTCACGGCTATGTGTCGACCGCGACCAGTATTTTTAGCGGCAAATACCGCTGCTAATAAGGCAATCACTGCGGTATCGCTACCACCAGCCAAATCTGCAAATTGCATATTGGGCATGGCTTGATTGCCTGTTTCTGTTTTTAGCTGATAGAGGGTGCCACTCATTGCCATAAAGTTGATGTCATGCCCAGCCTTCGCTGCCCAAGACTTACCTGTAGCATCAAGCGCCTCTGGAATACCGTAGCCTGTGATAGAAACCATCACCAGTTTTGGGTTGATAGCATGTAGGGTAGCCGCGTCTAAACCCATGCCCACGAGGACCTCAGGGCGAAAACTATCAAGCATCACGTCTGCATCTTTGATGTGTGCTTTTATTGCTTCAATGCCTGCTTCGCTACGAAAATCCACCTTTTCGCAATGTTTGCCATGATTTAACGCTTTGAATAACTCACCAAATGCACGTCCTGGATCGCCATTTTCTGGTTCAATTTTAACGATTTCTGCGCCTAGATCGGCAAGTAAGCGCGTCGCGAATGGACCAGGTAAATTACGCGTGAGATCGACAACTTTAAGACCATTTAAACAGTCAGCCATCATGTCTGTCATTGTACTGGGTATTGAGTTATTCGATACTACATCTGTATTAGCCATCTGAAAACACCTCGCCTTTTTTCGCCATCTCTATCAAAATTTGTGCAGGCTTAAAACGCGCACCAAACTTAGCGGCCAGCTCATGACTACGCGCAACGAAACTTTCCATACCTGTCGCATTGATAAACTGTAGCGTACCCCCTTGATGCGGGGCGAAACCCCAACCAAAGATTGAGCCTACATTACCTTCAGCGACAGAGCGCAAGACGTTTTCCTCATAACAGCGCGCTGACTCGTTGGCTTGGATATAGAGCAGCCGATCTATCAGCTCTTGCATATCTGGCTGCTCATCAACAGGCGGAAATAGCTCAGCAAGTTTTGGCCACAACTGTTTACCATCCTTGCCCTCTTTGTTTTTCGAATAGTCATAAAACCCTTTGCCGACCTTTTTACCTAAGCGCTCGTGGTCTTTTGCAATCACTTTGAGCACCGCTTCTGCCGGATGACTGACCCATTCTTTACCCTCGCTGAGCGTATCTTTTTTGGATTGCTCTTTGATACGAAACGATAAATCGAGCGACACCTCATCTTGCAGCGCAAGCGGTGGCATCGGCATACCAGCTTTGAGACCAGCGACTTCAATTCGACGAGGATGCACGCCCTCACCTAACATCGCAATACCTTCTGACACATACGTACCAAATACGCGCGAGGTATAAAAGCCGCGACTGTCGTTGACAACGATAGGCGTTTTGCCAATTTGTAAGACGAAATCAAAAGCTTTTGCTAAGGTTGCATCATCCGTCTGCTCACCCATGATAATCTCAACCAAAGGCATCTTATCGACTGGTGAGAAAAAGTGTAGCCCGATGAATTGAGAAGGACGTTTACTTGCAGTGGCTAAGCTCGTAATGGGAATGGTCGACGTATTAGACGCATAGACAACCGTTTCAGCGATGACGGCTTCTGCTTGCTCAGTACACTTGGCTTTGATATCGCGATCCTCAAACACCGCTTCGATGACTAAATCACAACCTTCTATATCATCATAAGATATGGTGGTTTGAATTTTACTTAATAACGCTGCTTTTTTGGTCTCGTTTGAGCGTCCGCGATTGATAGCTTTGTCTAATAATTTTTCTGAATACTGTTTACCCTTATTAGCATTTTCAATACTGGTATCTAATAGCACCACATTGATGCCCGCTTTGGCAGCGACATACGCAATCCCAGCACCCATCATGCCTGCACCAAGTACCGCAACCTTATTTACTTCTTCACGATCAAAGCTGTTAGGACGTGATTGTCCTTTTTTAATTTGGTTTAATTGCGTCCACATAGAAGTGATTAAATTGTTAGATTCAGGCGAGAGCACACAAGCGGCAAAGTAGCTCGATTCGACCTCAAGGGCAGCATCGATATCAAGTAAGCTGCCTTCAAATACGCAAGACATAATATGGGTAATGGCAGGATAATTACCGTGAGATTTTTGGTACGCCATAGCTGGGGCAACAGATAGCATTTGCGCGTTCTTTGGATGATTGGCATTGCCACCAGGGATGCTAAAGCCTTTTTTGTCCCACGGTTGCTGCGCATCGGGGTTGGCTTTAATCCACGCTTTAGCTTGGTTTAACATGTCGTCTGTGTCACTGGCTATCGCATCAATAAACCCAATCTCTTTGGCAGCGGTAGCACTAACCATTTTACCTTGGGTCATCATCTCAAGCGACTTTTGCATACCGAGTAGGCGCATCAGACGCTGAGTACCACCGCCGCCAGGTAGCAAGCCTAATTTTACCTCGGGCAATCCAAGTTTGGTTTTAGCTGAATCAATAGCGAGTCGGTAATGACAGCCCAACGCAACCTCTAGCCCGCCACCAAGCGCTGAACCTGTCATCGCTGCCACGACCGGTTTGCCAGATTTTTCAAGCTTACGTAGGCTTGCCTTGAGCGACTCCGCCAATTCAAACGCTTGCTCGTGGGTTTGAATACTCGCAAGCTGGTCAATATCAGCGCCAACGATAAAACTGTCTTACCTGATCAGCGCCAACGATAAAACTGTCTTTACCTGACGTTAAGATAAGCCCTTTAGCCGTCTCATCGTTTATAAAAGCATCGACCAATACTGCAAACGATTGATTAAAAGTATCATCAATCACATTCATCTGACGCGCGGTTTGGTTGATAGTGACTGTTACGATATTGTCATCGTCACGCTCAGCAGAAAAATCTGCCACCTCATTAATCGTTTGGGTGCAATCCATGCTCATTACTATTCCTTTTTTTAAATTCAAACTTATTATTTAACCATCGTCTTACAGATAGCTTATACACGCTCAATGATAGTGGCGATACCCATACCGCCACCGACACAAAGCGTAATCATGGCCGTTTTTAGATCACGACGCTCTAATTCCTCAAGCACAGTGGTGAGCAGCATGGCTCCAGTGGCTCCTAGCGGATGTCCCATGGCAATAGCGCCACCATTAACATTGACTTTGTCCAGTGAGACACCCAAATCTTTCGCCGTCTTCATCGGTATCGCAGCGAACGCTTCGTTAATCTCCCATAGATCAATATCGGCTGCCGTCATACCGGCTCTTTTGAGAGCTTTCTGGCAAGCAGGTGTCGGACCGGTCAGCATAATAGAGGGCTCAGAGCCAATAACCGACGCCATAATGACTCTTGCACGCGGGCGCAATCCTGCTTTTTTACCCGCAGCTTCGCTCCCCAAAAGGCAAAGCGCAGAGCCATCAACGATACCAGAGGAATTACCGGCATGATGCACATGATTGATGCGCTCGATACTGGTATATTTATCCAACAAGACGCTATCAAAACCCATCGCACCAAGCGATGCAAACGAAGGCTTGAGCCCTGCTAAGGTATTGACTGTCGTATCGGGACGAATGGTCTCATCTTTATCTAAAAGCAAGCGACCATTTAAATCATGCACAGGTATCACCGCATTGTCATAGTAACCAGCAGCCCATGCGTTAGCAGCACGGTGATGCGACTCGGTAGCAAAGGCATCAACATCTGTACGACTAAACCCTTCGAGGGTGGCAATGGTATCGGCACCAACACCTTGCGGAGCAAAGCCAGTCACTGAATTTATCCGCGGATCCATAAACCAAGCACCGCCATCTGCGCCCATTTTTACACGGCTCATTGATTCCACACCGCCTGCAACGACCATATCCTCCATACCTGACATGATTTTACTCGCCGCCAAGTTAATTGATTCAAGGCCAGAGGCGCAAAACCGCGATAACGTCACGCCAGCGACCGTTTCATGCCAGCCCGCATCAAGCACCGCAATACGGGCAATATCTGCACCCTGTTCGCCGATTGGGGTCACACAGCCGAGCACCACATCATCGACCAAGCTAGTGTCTAAATCATTGCGCTGTTGCATGGCATTAAGTAAGGTGCGTACTAGCCAAATGGGGGTCGCTTGATTTAAGCTGCCACCTGCTTTGCCTTTACCGCGAGGAGTACGAATGGCGTCGTAAATATAAGCCGTCTGAATCATGCTATGTCCTTATAGTCTTAATGAAATAGTCTTAATGAAATAGTCTTAATAAAATTTTCGATTATTTAAAACAAGTCGCTTACATAAAGCGTGACGCCAGCTCTTTCATAATCTCATTAGTACCGCCATAGATTTTCTGAACCCGTGCATCAGCGTACAAACGCGCAATCGGATATTCCATCATATAGCCATAACCACCAAATAACTGCACACACTCATCCATTACGATGCACTGTTTTTCGGTCACCCAATATTTGATTAAAGCGGCATGCTGTACCGTGAGCTTATCTTCGACCAATGCTTCAATAGCGGCATCACACAAGGCACTTGAGGCAATATAATGGCTGTTACATTCTGCCAGCTTAAAGCGGGTATTTTGAAAGCTCCATACTGGCTTGCCAAAAGCCGTGCGCTCTTTGGTATAGTCGATAGTTAAGTCCAGAGCCAACTTCATCGCCCCAATCGCTGCCAACGCTACGATTAGGCGCTCCTGCGGTAATTCTTGCATTAATTGCGTAAAACCTAATCCTTCAGCCGTACCCAATAAATTGGCTTGCGGCACACGCATATTATTAAAAAACAACTCAGAAGTATCTTGTGATGCCATACCAAGTTTTTTGAGCTTTTTGCCACGCTCAAACCCCGGAGCATTATCGGTTTCAACAACGATAAGCGATACGCCTTTAGCGCCAAGAGATCGGTCAGTTTTGCAGGCAACAATGATTAAATTACCCAGTTGACCGTTAGTGATAAAGGTCTTTGAGCCATTGATAATATAATCATCACCTTCTTTGACTGCGTAGGTTTTGATGTTTTGCAAATCTGAGCCTGTGCCCGGCTCAGTCATAGCAATCGCGCCGATTAACTCACCCGTTGCCATTTTGGGTAGCCACGCCTGCTTTTGCGCTTCAGTACCATGATGCAAAATATAAGGGGCGACGATGCCTGAATGCAAAAAGCCACCGAAGCCCGCTTGATTGGCTTCAGATTGCGCATAAATCAGCGCGGCTTCATGGCGAAAATCACCACCTGCCCCGCCGTATTCTTCTGGCATTGAGGCACATAAAAACCCCATCTCGCCCGCTTCTAGCCAAGCCTCCCGATCGAGCATACCGTTTTCACGCCACTTCTCATCGTGTGCTTCCCAATCTCTAAATACTTTGAGCGCACTCTCATGCAGCATTTCAATCTCTTCATCCATCCATTTTGGCTTAAAGCATGCAATAGTCATTGATCCATCCTTGGTTTTAGGTTGCTATAGTTGGTTCACTTTAAAACTGATACAGTGCTGCTGGGGTAAATTTTTCTTGCGTGCTGTTCGCAAGCGTGACAGAGGCTGCAAAAAATTTACCCCAGCAGCACTTGGCTATTAACGTATCGAATTTATTTCGAACTGACTGTAGGTAGTTTGATTATTTACTATACTTGTTTATACAATGACTGCCAAACCAAAGCTCATGAACTACTAGGTCATTAACTTTGCTAATGACTAGTCCGTATCGTTAATGACAAGCGAGATTATTATGTTTTTAATCATTGTCTTAACCCTTTCTCTAACCCCATAATTAATCAAAAACCCCGTATTGGGGCTTTTTTATGGTGATAGCATTCAGATAACAAGTTGACTATAATTGCGTTAAGCTTACAAAGTTGACTTAGAGCCCGTCTTTGATGGTTGTATTAAGTGAACTAATGCTCTCGAAATTTAGGTATAAGTTATGAAGAAAACGTTATTAATATCCAGCTTAATCGCTACTATCTCTATACCTGTCCATGCAGCAGACTATCAAAACTTTATCAAACCAAGCTCTTTGGGTAAAAGCATAAACACCCTAAATAAGAAATATAACTTGGGATTAAAAAAGCAGAGTTTAGGTGGTTATAGCAACCAACAATCTGCGGATTGCAGCCTTCATGTAGAAACAGATAAGAAGAATCAGATTAACCGAATTAGAATAATAGATAATGAGGCCTGCAAATATACGACTAAGTCCAATGTAAATTATAATAGTCAAACAACCAAAACACAGGATTTACTCAGTCAAGTCGATATAAAAGATGTGCAGTTTGTTCCAGGATGTTTTAACTGTCCATCACGTCTAGAGATAACCGATAATCTCGTCATCAGTCGTGAAAAAGACAGCTACTATACGGAGTTTGAGATACGGGGCTACAATAAAAAGTACTTAAACTATATCGCCAAAAATCTTTTTGGTGATTTCTCAGATGAAAACTATTACTCCACCATGGATCTGCTCGAGTCGAGAGCTGCTGAGGATCCTAGCCTTTACGATCGTAATGAATTCAAATTACAAGCTATTGAAGCTTACAATTTGCAAGACAAGCCACAGAGCTATACGATTGCACTTAAATAGCTTTTTCAAAATAGCTTATCTAAAACGGCCATTCAATTAAATGACCATAAGTTCTGCTATTAAGACAATTTATATTGCTGTGCAGGTAACTGCTGTGCAAGTTACCTAGAATAGGCAGGCAACACAATCTGTACCACCAACCCTTGGATATTATCTTGGCGATTATAGACATGAATCTGACCCTTGTGTGCCATCACAACTGCATGGACGATCGCTAATCCTAATCCATAGCCGCCAGTTTCGCGATGACGGGCAGAATCAAGCCTTACAAACGGCTGAAAAATACGCTCCAAATCTTTATCCGCAACACCGCCGCCTTCGTCTATAATGCTGATTTGAATAGCAGGTCTTTTACCATCCATCTCTGCTTGTTTAATCTCAGCAATAACCGTTGAATCAGCGGCAGTGTGCATAAAAGCATTACGAATGACGTTTTCAAGTGCACTGTGTAGCTGTTCTTGATTGCCCAGCACTGTCCAAGGAGTTTCTGGAGAAGTCGTTGATAAAGGCGTAGCTAATAAAGAATCTGTCAATGATAACTCATCCGGCTGCCATTGCCAGCGCACGTTTTTCTGTTGAAACTCAAAGCAGACATCTTGTCCAATCTCACTGATAATCTCAGCAATATCAACCACTTCATTTTCTAGATTGTCGATCGTATATTGCTGCATTTGCAGGGACTGAATATGAATGATTTGCTCAATCAGCTCATTCATCCGCGCAGATTCTTTATCAATACGATCAAGGTAACGATTGGCATTCGGCGCAAAGTCTCGCGTCAGCTCAGTCGCAACGTCAAGCCGTGCCAATGGCGAGCGCAGCTCATGCGAGATGTCACTGAGCATCTGCTTGCGTGCCAGCTCACTCTCTGCCAGTCGTGTTGAGAGCTTGGCCACGTCTTTCGCGAGTAAACCAAGCTCATCGTCTCCCATTTTGGATAAATTTGGATTAGCCTGATAATCGCCGTCAATCATACGGTGCACTGTGTTTTGTACACGGCGAATACGCTGGGTCAGCGTACGACTCAGCAAAATACAAACTAAGACGCTAAAAACAATAATCAGTAATAAACGTATCGGAAAATTACCGCGTTGCAGCGCTACAACGTCGGCAAAACGCAGATGCGGACGCAATTGTACAATGACTGCCTGCTCATCTGGTAAGACGACCGTCACGTCAGCCAACTCAGGACGACTATCGGGATTAACTATATTTGCTCGAATCGGTGGCATTGATGAAGGCCTCATTACCTGCCTTTCATCTGGCATCCGTTCCTGCCTATGTTCTTGCCTACGCTCCTCTCTATCTCGATAACGCGGAAATATAATGGCGCCTTGCTCGTCGTAGACTCTGATTTGATTCATAAGCCATCGGTCTTCACGATACATCTGCCTAACGGTAGTTAAATCACCCACTTGTAAGGCTTCAACCATCTCTTGACGCTTAATTAATAAACTATCAATTTGTACATCCATGCGAGCATTCAGTGCTTTTTCGACCAGCCAGCGCTCCACCACGATAGATAAAATAGAGGTGATCAGAATCGTTAATAACAGGCTTAGAAACAAACGCCAAAACAGCGTGATTCGTACCTTAAATTTAGGCGCTTGATTAAGACTTTGATTGTTAATAGCTTTCTTGGCAGGTTTCATCGATGAGTCCGTCATTACAGCACCAGCTGATAGCCTTTACCACGGATAGCTTTGATAGGCTCATCGTGGAAAGGTTGGAGTTTTTTGCGTAGGCGCGAGACATGTACATCAAGGCTACGATCGAACGGCTGCAGTTCACGCTGCAACACATGCTCTGATAGCCACGCCTTACTCACCACCTCGCCTTTTTGTTTGAGTAGCGCGACCAACAAATCAAATTCTGTCCCCGTCACTTGTAGCTCTACACCATCTATCTGACAAAGCCGCTGATTTTGATCCAGATGCAAACGACTCTCTGGTAGCGGCGTATGCTCTGATGCTGCCGCATTAGTGCGCTTGATGACGGCATTGATGCGTGCCAGCAACTCACGCGGATTGCAGGGTTTAGTAATGTAATCATCAGCACCAAGCTCAAGCCCAATGATACGATCGATCTCTTCACCTTTTGCCGTCAACATAATGACTGGAATATCACTAATATTCGGCAATTGACGCAGCACACTAAGCCCATCGATTTTTGGCATCATAATATCAAGCACCAGCAAATCATAAACGGAAGTACCATTAGATGCGGTTTTAAGTTTCTGTAAGACCGCCTCACCATCATGAACGCAATCGCATTGAATACCGTGATTGTGCAAGTATTCTTGTAATAACTGGGTCAACTCTTCGTCATCATCACCTAGCAATATATTTGGCACATCTGTCTCCTTGAGCCTTAATAGCGTTATCACCCATATTATCAGGCAAGTGCTTATCAATACGCTATAAACGTTACCTTTCTTAATACTTCATAAATGTTCGCAACCTTTAACTGTCGTAAGATAGCTCCTATCAACAGCAAGTACTGCTTTTATACAGCGTGCTTATAGATTGGCTGACAGTACTTATCTATAACTCCCTAAACATCATGCTTGCAAGATAAAAACTTAATGTTCATTTAACCAAACCGAATTAAATACAGGATATTTTTATGAAAAAATTATTAATGGGTTCAGTACTAGCAATGTCTAGCGTATTTGCAGTTACCGCTTGTACAAGTGTCAACGCAACCACTGATACAGCACCAACGACCAGCAAAATGCAGCATAAAGATGGTATGAAAAAAGGCGGCATGAGAGGTCCAATGTCGCAGCTAGATTTGACAGCCACGCAGCAGGCGCAACTACAAGCACTTAAACAAAACAATCGCGGTGAGCGTATGCAAAATCGTGAAGCAATGCTAGCGATACTTACAGCAGAGCAGCGCGCTCAACTTGAAACCTTAAAGTCAGAAAGACAAGCTAAAGGACATCGCCGCTCGCATAATAAAGGCGGTAAAAACAGTCCTTTATCAGAATTGAATCTAACAGCAACGCAGCAAGCGCAGATCGCTACTATTAGACAAAACAATTCTGGCAATCGTATGCAAAACCACAGCGCGATAATGCAAGTACTCACCGCTGAGCAGCGCCAAAAGCTAGAAGCAATTAAGGCTGATAGAATGGCTAAAGGTCATAAAGGCTCAGAGCGCCAAAAAATGCAGAACTAAAATATGTCAGTCGTTATAACGTTATGGCAATACTGACTATCTCGTTAGTCTAAGTATTAGTTCAGACACAAAAAAGCGCATCGTATGAA
>NZ_LNUO01000108.1:0-19811 GCF_001462175.1 Psychrobacter sp. ENNN9_III | reverse complement strand
GCAACAAAGTTGCGTCCCTTCTTTGGTAATGCACCATCGTTTGTACCATCTAAAAACGAGTTTCGCCATGATGATTCATATTCAATCATGATTCTCATGTCAATCTCCTATTTAACATCTTTACCTTCAAAATAAACGGCATAATTTAGGTTGCCCTTATTACTGCTAACCTCATCTGGCGAACGCTTAATACGCATCATTTTATTACTGTCATTGTAATCGACTTCTATTTTGTCGACGTACATATATCCTTTGGCTTGTTTAATAGCCAAGTCTTGCAGCATTTGCAGGGTAGTATTAATTAGAATATCTATTGCTGTTTCATCAAGTAATATGCCTGTTTCGCCAATATCAAAAATAGTACCTTTACGCACATAATTGTCATGAAAAACTGCTTTAGGTTCTCGGCTATTATCAAGTGACTGAATAAAATCAGTAACTTTCTGTGCCAGCTCTTCGCCTTGGGTATCTTCGATAACCATTGAAGCTCTATCAAACTTATTATCTAGCGAGATAAACTGTAATTGTTCTATGCTTATCGAGCCATAGGCTTCGTATTGAGTGTCGCCAAAGGTGGTTTTGGAGAAAAACGATGAGCTGTCACGCTCTCCAGCTTGACCAAATTGTTCAAAATTACCATTGCCCAATTGGTCGACAAAATCTTCAATGAGTAAAGGGCTAGTACGTTTAAATTGACTAGAAGGGATGACGTAACCACGAATTAGTCCTGTAAGGGAAGCAAGAACTTCATCTACATTTTGTTTGTCTGCATAGTGCAAATCAAATGCTTGCTCTTTAAATAGATGATGGCGAATACAGTTTTGACTAATATAAAGTGGTGTTTCTTTAAAATTTATATCAGTCGCTTCTTTTTTATATTTATAGCCTGTCTCTTCTTTAATTTTACCTGTCAAATTAGTGTAGCCCCGCAATTTAGGAAGGGTATGGTTGTCAACTGTTTTACCTTCATTACTTAATGATGTCGGCCCATTCCAGTTAACTACGCCATGTCCGAAGGCTTTTATTTTGAAATCAACGCTTTTAATGCCGGTAATTTTGCTCATGTTATCTCTCCTTGAGATGGTAGTTGACAGTACTTTTAGTACTGCATTAGGTTAATTGAGTGAGTTTATCGATAGCCATACTGCCTACTGGCTGTCTATCGGTAAGCACATAATAAATACTATGAGGATTGGCAGAGGTATTTACTTTCTTGAGGTCAGTAGGCGTGTAGCTCAGATAAATGGGAGTCTCAGAAGTACGCGCTTGGTTAAGCAGCTCAAAATCTTTATAAGCCTTTTTATAGCCTTCGACGATGTTATGATGCTTGGCGTGCATAAAGGCGACTAAATTCTTAGAGCTGTCATCATACCCTTGAATTTTTGCGATAGATTCGGTGATGGTGGTATCATCATTCGCATTTAGCGCATCGTAAGCATAATCATCAGCAAAGCTCATGGTTTTGTCTGCTTCTATGTTACAAATTGCCATTTGTACAAAACGGCTATCACCCCTTAATGAGGTTTTAGCTATTTTCGCCGTATCACTGTTTTTTATAGCATTGAAAGGTACATAAATAGGGTCGAGGACTTTACTGTTAATCAAAGCCACAGACTTTTTGAGTGCTGTTAGGAAGTCATCTTCAACCTTATCTAGACAATTTGTATCTTGATAGAATGCTCTATAAATATCGTATAATTCATTAAGCTTAAAAGTGCTCTTTTCCTCCAGGTGTGATTGCAAATGCTTCAACCAAGCAACAGTACTATGCCACGCATGAAGCTGATTTAAGAATCTAGCATTTTTACTGGTTTGTTTGCCTGTAATGGCATTGTTTGCCATAACGGTTGTATAGATATTATTGTCAATATTCTGCCCAAATCTATCCAAACGTCCTAAGCGTTGTAGCCAGTTTTCGGCGTTGGTCAGCTCGGTATACATACAATCGCAACTGATATTCAGTGAGGCTTGGACGATAGGGCCACTGCGTAGAACATCAAATTCTTTTGTGCCGCCTCTTTTAAAAGCCTCAAATACTTTATCAAACCAATACGATTTATCCTTTTTATTGTATTTTGAATGAAGCAAAATACTCTTCTCATCTTGATGATGCTCAATAAAACCGATTTGTGCAGAAATAGCAGTATTAGTAATCACGAAGGTAGAAGGGTCTTGGCTATGACTTTGATGAATTAAAGGGCTTGGCTCATTTTCACTATCATAGGTTTGGAAGTCTATTTGATAGTCTGAATTATTAAAGCTTTCAATACTGATATGGTCAGCAGATTTGATGTCTAAAAAATGTTCGGTAAAAAAGTAGTTTGGAGTAGCCGATACTAATAAAATATTAGCGTGATGAGCTTGCATTTTTTTGGCATGAATTAATTCAGCAAACAATAAATTAAAGGCAGGCATTAGAATTAACTCATGAAATTCATCGAATATCACATGGGATTGCATAAATGGGATGAGGGTATCGACCTTATTGTGCGTAATGATGGCATTCAAAATTTGATCGATGGTGGTGACCACGATATCACCGCTAAAGTAATCATCAACGTCAGTATCAGGGGTATCAGTTAGACTGACGCCATCTTTCAAGATTTTTTTATATTCCCCTGTGAATATCTCGATACTACTGTTAGGAAGGTATTCTGGTTGAGTTAAGTCATTAACGATACCGAGACAAACTTGTACGCGAGGGCAGACCCAAATTATCTTTTTAGCTTTAGTGTTTAACGCCCACTCAAGGCTTATTTTTGTTTTACCGCAGCCAGCAGGGCCTTGGAGTACGGCTACGTTGTCAGACTCGTTTGCTTCGGCGATAGTTTTTAGTTGTGCAAGTTTAGTTGCCGTCCTTTTTTGTGCTTGAGTACGTTCAGTTTCACTACTATTTTCATCGAAAGCATCAATACATTTCTGAATCTGAGTGAGTAAGTCATTATCATCGACAACTAAATTATCAATCAAATCTAATAAAGTACCCTCTTGTAAATAGCTGGCTAAGTCCTCTGCATCAAGTTTAGATACCAATCTATCTGCACTAATAACAGCAGTACGAATCAGATTGTTTAAAGCGTTTTCTTTAACTTCTTTTTTGTATTCAGGTAGTTGGTCATTAATATCGCTATATGTTTTATAGTCGGGTAAAGCATTAGCAGTTAAGATAAAATCATCGAGCATTGGCGCTAACATATCTGCCTTATCAAGATTTTTAGCTAACCTCGTAACGTCTTTTATGACTCTGTTTACATCATCTACGACGGTATCAAAATTAGTCAACGTTCCTTCTAGTGAAGCGGTAAATTTTTTATAGATACCTTTAGCTTCATCAAAGTATTTATTGTCTTTTTTTCGGTAAGGCTTGGTGTGATGCCAATATATACCGTGCATTATTTGTGATTGCTGTAAGGTGTTTAAGTCAGACCCCTCTCTCAATAGCGAGCTTGCAAACAACCAAGACAGCTCATGATGGCGTGGATGCTTCTCAAAGGTGAACTTAGTCATTCCTGATACTGTTTTATCAATATGTTGTCCATCTTCTGGTAATGGCTCATCTTCAGTTTTGAGAGTTTTTTTATTAACCCAAGTTTGAAAGTGAGGGTCAGCTTTGCCAATGTCATGTAATATACCTGCTATAAAAGCAGACTGTTTTAGCGATTTACTGTCTATATTCATATGTTCGATAAGATAGTAAGCTAGATAGCCAACCGCAAATAGATGCTGGTATAAAGGTTGCTGATTTGTATTTGCTAGAATACGTGATGTGTCAGATATTGCTATATCCATATTTAACTCCTTAGTTGTCCAATTAACAGGAACCACGCCAACCTCATTAAACTGACGTTTATTACCCACTACCCAGACCAGCTCAGTCAGCTGGCGAGTTTTATTGCGATGACAGCTCACCGCCGTTGACTTGGTCGCTGATTTACGCAGTAGCTGCTTAACCGTTTTTAGCCCATCCTCGGTAATCGCCGTCTGCCATACATTGTCACCAATGCGATTGGCGAAAGCGTCTAAGATACGTCGTGTACGTTTCAGTGATTTTTTCTCACATTGAGAGACAAAGGTAACAATCATTTATGCCTCCCAATCTTTCGTCATTGCCAACTGTTTCACCACCTCAAACTGGTAATCCAGCGCTTTGTGCTTGGTAAACATATTAATGCACTCTTGGCGAAATTCTTGCTCGCTTGCGTTTTCACTGGCGCAAATAAAGGCAAGCGGCAGTACCAAGGCATCTTTGATAATATCAGCGATATCAAACACCAATGCGCCGCGCCGTGTCTTACCATGCATAACCGCAAAACCGTGCGGAATACCCAGTGTCCACGCGGTAGTCGCACCAAGCCCGTACGCCAGATAGTTGCCATGATTTAAGAAGCCATTGGCCTTGTCGATACCTTCGTGCTCACGGGTAAAGCCGTCGTAACCCGTATTTTTGGCGGCGAGCTTGTAGAGCTGCTTGGTCAGGCGTGCTTCTAGTTGCAATAAATGCATGACCTCGATTTGTTTATCGATCTGCTGAATATTGTCACTAAGCAGTTTCTGTATCACATCAATACTGCTATCAAAGCCCCAGCGCCTAAAATCACTATCTTTTTTCCATACTTCTTGTAGATAAGCAACGCGAGCTATTTGCAACTGCTTGGCTGCAGCAAGGCGTTTATCCTCATCCCACCACCAGCTCATCCAACCTTGGATATATTCTGTCGGATGATATTCGCTTTGCGGAGTCATCCACTCAACATAGACCTCACGCTCCGCTCCCATAAATAACGGCATACCGCCACCTCCGCAAAAGCCAACCAATACGCCCGCCTGTGACAACAAGCGCATAGCAGCTTGGGTGATGGAGGTTCCAGTACCGAGCAAAATTGAGGTGGTATTGGCAATCGGAATGTTATAAAAAAGGTTGGCTTTGTCGTCTTCGGTGAGATAGAGCACGCGCCCATCTTTTTGCATGACGCGGCAGTGCGAGAGGTAGTAGATGTTGGCGCGTTTGGAGTGTAGGATAGTCTTTAGGTCTGACGAGGCAAAACTATTGTCAGTATATGAGTTGGTAGGTTTTGTCATAATTGCTCCTTAACGAGGCGTTAAGTTTCATTAAGCGCTACGTTTTGCACTTATTGTGCTGGATTTGAGTTGTCATTAATGACTTATTAACGATAATACTGATAACTAAATTAATGTTCACAAAAATGTAGAAATGACAGTGTAAGCAACCAACTAGTGAAAAACAAGCACTATGTATATTAATGCGACAGGTGATGTCGTAGTAAGTTGAAGGGCAGTAACTTGGGTACCAAAATTACATAACATTTTGCATCTCAAGGCCAACTTTTAGTGTGATAACATGATGTCCTTTCCGTTATTATAATTTTAGACTTGGACATTTATATGTTTATAGTCTGTTCCTACCATCCGTGTCGATAGTCATCGTACCTTATGATAATCATCGCGCTTAATATAGTCAGTATCCTGTGAATCATAAACCAAACAACGCTTTATCCATCCATAAAAAACAAGATGATGCTAAGTCCAATGGACTTATGAAATCAGCAAATAAAAATATCTCGCAGCCCAGTCCGCCTTCTTGGGTTTTGAAGCTAACCGTCGGTTTGATTGGGATGTTTGCTTTTTTGCAAGTGTATTCTATTCAAGCGGTCTTACCTGTACTAATGCTAGACTTCAATGCCACCGAAGTACAAGCAGGTATGGTCGTTGGTGCGACAGTGATGGCGATTGCTATCATGTCGCCATTTTTGGGCATGTTATCTGATGCTGTAGGGCGCAAATCATTTATTGTTGGGGCTTTATTATTTTTGGCGATACCGACAGCGCTTATAGCACAAAGCCCAGATATTGGCTGGATGGGTTTGTGGCGTTTTATGCAAGGCTTGTCCGTACCTGGTATTACGGTAGTGACGATTGCTTATATTGGTGAGGAGTTTGAAGGACGAGCAGTTACCGAACTGATGTCATTTTATGTCTCAGGTTCGGTACTTGGCGGTTTTTTGGGACGGTTCTTGCTTGGGCATTTACATGAGTTTATGGGTTGGCGTCATGGCTATTATGTGATGGCCGCAATGACGCTTATAGGTGCAGTATGGGTGGGTAAAATGCTACCATCGTCGCGTCAGTTTGAGGCCAATCCAAACTTTCGCTCAGCCATGCAAACACTGGGTGAACATCTGACCAATCGTTACGTAGTGACGGCTTGCTTACTTGGTGCTTGTGTGTTGTTTTCTCTCGTAGGCTGCTTTACCTTTATCAATCTGCATCTGGCCAAGACTCCATATGAGCTAGGTACTGGACAGCTTGCCAATATCTTTGCCGTCTATCTGATAGGCGTCGTCATTACCCCGTTATCGACCACACTGTTGCGTCGATTTGGTTCAGCACGGACAGTGCGAGTAGCTGTCATAGTATCTATGATAGGAGTGCTGTTAACTCTAGTGACACCATTATGGGGAGTGGTTATTGGTCTTGCTATTATGTCATCTGGTGTCTTTATCACCCAATCTGCGACCATTAGTTACATCGCAGTCAATGTCAAGAAGGGACGCAGCTTAGCCTCTGGTCTGTATTACATGAGCTATTACGCGGGCGGTACAATAGGAGCATGGCTGTGCGGTATTGCTTATGGGCGCGGAGAGTGGACAATGACAGTATGGCTGTTATTAATCCTGCAGATTCTTGCATTATTGATAGCGAGCTTTGGCATGGTTAAAACCAAGCCTCGTACTGCATAAGTCTTATACTCTTAAAACAACTATCTGCTAACACAATGTGATAAGTAGTGGAACCATTATCCTCGAATGCTGAGTATTGTCATGCTTACGTGCGCACGCTTTACATAGCACTGGTTTTTTCTTACTATCAATAAATGATTGAGTAAAAGACAGCTTATCAAAGAAGTCGATACGCTGAATAAAAATGGGCTCTTACCAAAGCCATCGTTTATTTAAAAATATAACTATTACCGTACTCAATTATTTATATTTATAAACAGTTCACAATAACGACAAACAAGGAAGTCTCATCTATGTCAAATATTTACAATAGTGCACCGTCGGCTTATGAATTTCCATTACTTATTAAACAATTACTAAACCGTGCCAAAACCGTATCATTGGATCAAGAAATTATATATGCGGACAAAAAGCGCTTAACGTATAAAGATTTATTTACTCGTATCAATCGCTTAGCCAATGTCTTAGCAGACTTAAATCTCAATGCAGGTGATGTGATAGCTGTCATGGACTGGGACAGCCATCGCTATCTTGAATCGTACTTTGCTGTGCCTATGTCGCAATATATTTTGCAGACGGTCAATATTCGCCTGTCACCTGAAAAGGTTCTTTACACCATCAATCATGCCAAGCCAAAGGTACTAATGCTGAACTCTGAGTTTGCGCCTTTGGTCAAAGACTATCAGTTTGAGAACTCAAGTATTGAGCATATTATTTGGCTTGATGATAATGGCGTGTCGCATGAAGGCATCTTTGGTAGCAATCAAAGTCGTGTAACGGGTGAATATGAGGCGTTATTAGCAGCAGCCGGTGATGAGTTTGATTTTCCGGATTTCGATGAAAACACGATAGCCACAACTTTTTATACCTCAGGGACGACAGGCGATCCAAAAGGCGTATTTTTTAGTCATCGTCAACTGGTCTTACATAGCTTGGCAGAAGCAGCATCACTGGGTATGTTGCCCAATAAACAAGGCGTCAGCTACGGTGATGTCTACATGCCAATGACACCGATGTTTCATGTCCATGCTTGGGGTTTCCCATTTACTGCCACTATGATTGGACTAAAGCAAGTCTATCCAGGACGTTATGCACCTGATACTTTGTTAGATCTAATCATTAATGAAAAGGTAAGTATCACGCATTGCGTACCGACAATATTGCAAATGGTACTTAAAGAGGCACAAGATCGTGATGTCAGCTTCAACGGTCTAAAAATGATTATTGGTGGCTCAAGGTTGACGGAAGGTTTAGCCAAATCCGCATTGGCGCAGGACATCGAGGTATATACAGGTTACGGAATGTCAGAGACTGCACCATTGATCAGCTTGACTGACTTTAGCCTCAATGAGCCTGAGATGACTGAGGAAGAAGACATTAATCGTCGCTGTATGACAGGTAAGCCCGTACTTATGGTCGATGCACAAGTCTGGGGTACAAACAATGAGTCGGTAGGCGTTGGTAAAGAGAACACAGGTGAGCTAGTGCTGCGTGCGCCTTGGCTGACTCAAAGCTATCTAAAAAATGATGATGCAGGCAAAGAGCTGTGGGAAAATGGTTATATGCATACTCAAGACATCGCTTACGTTCGACCTGATGGTTATATAAAAATCACCGATCGTCTCAAAGATGTCATCAAGTCAGGCGGCGAGTGGATCTCATCATTGGAGATTGAAACCATTTTATCATTGCATCCAGCAGTGGCCGATGTGTCAGTCATTGGTGTCCGTGACAAGCAGTGGGGAGAGCGTCCCTTGGCGTTAGTAGTCTTAAAGCCTAATAAGCAAGATACTAGTGCTGAGGATATTATGGCGGTTGCAGAGCAAGCAGTTAGTAAAGGTATTATTCCCAAATATGGTGTGCCAAGCGAATTTAAGTTCGTTGATGAGCTACCTAAAACCTCAGTAGGGAAGCATGATAAAAAGGTAATGAGAGAGATGTATGCCGATCAGACACAGGTGTAATATCTATCAGTTTATATGACCTCATCATAGTTTATGAGCGAAACAGTTGACCTTTATTGTTAGCTCTGTTACATTTTAAACCGATATCCACTAAACCGATACACTATGTATTGTTTTTGTAGGTATCGGTTTTTTGTTTTTGGCAAGGATAGCCAACATAATAATAGCCAATCAGTTATATAGATATGCAGTATTATTTTTATATGATACAAAGCTACTATTAAAATCCATTCGTCATTGCATATATTATAGTTGTGTCGTTGTACACTTCGTTTACGCTAAGGATAGCCAATATGAGCGAGCAAACCGTCAATCTAGCTTCTAATCAAACCTTCAAAAATACCGACGCCTCTGTGCAAGATTCCACTTTTGCTGATATTTACAGTGATTCGATAAATGATCGAGAGCAGTTTTGGGCAGACCAAGCCAAACGTATCTACTGGCATAAAGAGCCTGAGCAAATTCTTGACGACAGTAATCTACCGTTTGCTAAGTGGTATGTCGGTGGCGAAACCAATCTTTGCTACAATTGTGTAGACCGTCATATCCCCGAACGGGCTGAGCAAGATGCTTTTATTTGGCTCTCATCGGAGATCAATCAAGAACTGATAGAGACTTATCCTGCAGTCGTTGATGCATTTAAAGACTTAGGAAACAACGTTGAGTTTTATACTGATTATACTAAGCGTCGTTTGACCTATAATGATCTTTATAAAGAGGTCAATTACTTCGCAGATGTGCTGCAGCGTCATGGTATCGAAAAGGGCGATCGTGTCATCATTTATATGCCGATGATTTTGGAGGCTGCCTATGCCATGTTAGCTTGTGCTCGTATTGGTGCGGTGCATTCGGTCGTCTTTGGTGGCTTTGCGGCGCATAACCTCGCCATTCGTATGGATGATGCCGAAGCAAAAATGGTCATCACCGTCGATGCTGGTCTACGCGGTGGTAAAGTAGTCAATTATAAAAACCTTGTCAATCAAGGGGTTGAACAAGCAAACATAAAACCTGAGCATGTGTTGGTGGTCAACCGTGGGGTGTTGCCATTTAAACCACAAAATATTGATGTGGATTATGCAACCCAGCGCCAAATCAGCTGTGAGGCCAGCGCTGTGGTTGAGCCAGTTTGGCTAGAGTCAAATACTCCCTCTTATCTACTTTATACCTCTGGCACCACAGGTACGCCAAAAGGTGTGCAACGTGATACGGGCGGTCATGCAGTAGCACTCACTACCTCGATGGATTATATCTATGATGGCAAGGCGGGCGAGACCTTTTGGGCGATATCAGATATCGGCTGGGCGGTTGGGCACTCTTATACGATTTATGCGCCATTATTGGCTGGTATGACAAGCGTAATGTATGAAGGCTTACCGCATCGTCCAAACCCCGGTATCTGGTGGCGAATTGTCGAAGCAAATAAGGTCAACATATTATTCACCGCGCCGACTGGTGTGCGTATGCTCAAAAAGCAAGATGAGACTTGGATGACGCGCTACGATGTATCAAGCGTTAAATCGTTCTTTTTGGCAGGTGAACCCCTTGACGAATCAACGGCCAATTGGCTGACTAAGCACTTAGGTGTGCCAATTTTAGATCATTATTGGCAAACAGAGTCTGGCTGGCCAATTTTGAGCAACACCCCAAAGTTTGATCACAAACCGCACAAACAAGGCTCACCCGGTTATCCAATGTATGGCTATGATGCTCATGTTATCAATGAAGAGACGGGCGAGCCTTGCGCTGCTGGCGAAAAAGGCCTATTAGCGATTAGCGCGCCACTGCCGCCGGGTTGTCTCACGACGGTATGGCGTAATGATGAGCGCTTTATGAGTAGCTACTTTGGTTTGTTCGATGGTAAGCAATACTCAACCTCAGACTACGCGGTAACCGATGAAGATGGCTATTTTTATATCTTAGGACGTACCGATGATGTGATTAACGTTGCGGGTCACCGTATCGGGACCCAAGAGATTGAGGAGGCAATCAGCACCCATCCAGAGATGGCGGAGTGTGCGGTCGTAGGCATTCAAGATGAGTTGAAAGGGGAGTTGCCTATTGCCTTTTGTGTGCTAAAAGATCATGAACAAGTCGCGACGACCGAAAACCGCTTTCGCATTGAGCAGCAAGTCATCGGTGCGGTGGTAAAATCCCTTGGCGGTATTGCAAGACCTGCAGCGATTTATTTCCCGCAAGCACTGCCAAAGACCCGCTCTGGCAAAATCCTACGCCGTGCTATTCGCGCACTAGCAGAGAATAAGCCCACAGGCGATATGTCAACGCTTGACAATCCAACTGCGATTGATGCGATTAAGCAGTCTATGAAAGACTATTGATTAATATGAAGGGTTAATCCGTATTCGCTAGTTGTGAATAACTATCTTAATATTGCACAAAAGCTCATGAATCGTCATGGGCTTTTTTTTATTTGATCAATAGGTGTATCTGTCAACGTAGAGAGTTAACGTTACCAAAATTTTAATAAAGCCCTTGACCCTAAAAATGTTTTATTGCTATAGTCAATAACGATACGAAATAAATCATTTTAAAATAAAGCGTTATTGAAAGTAGTCCATCACACTTAACACTCTTAATAGATACAGACTCGCTTAGCGGCAGTCTCGCAAAAAAGATAAGGATATCTTATGCACCACGTTCAGCAGCTCATCAATGGCCAATTCACTAAATCAACGACTGATGAATGGCTTGATATCACTGACCCAGCCACACAAGAAGTCATTGCCAAAGTCCCACAAACTTCTGACGATGAAATCAATCAAGCAGTCGCTGCCGCCCAGACGGCTTTTCAAACATGGCGCAAGACCCCAATTACCACACGTGCCCGTATCTTTTTAAAATATCAACAATTGATCCGCGAGCATATGGATGAACTAGCAGAAACCTTGACGGCAGAGCAGGGCAAGACTATCGCTGACGCTCGCGGGGATGTGTTCCGTGGTTTAGAAGTCGTTGAGCATGCAGCAGGCATCGCTAACTTACAGATTGGTGACTTCGTTGAAAACGTCGCTTCAGGCGTTGATACTTATAGTATCTGGCAGCCACTAGGTGTGTGCGCAGGTATTACCCCGTTTAACTTCCCAGCGATGATTCCGCTATGGATGTTCCCAATGGCGATTGCTACTGGTAACACTTTTATCCTAAAGCCGTCCGAGCAAGACCCGATGGTGACTATGCGTTTGGTTGAGTTGGCAGTTGAAGCTGGCGTGCCTGAAGGCGTACTCAACGTGGTTCATGGCGGCAAAGCGACGGTTGATGCTATCTGTGATCATCCAGATATCAAAGCGGTTTCCTTTGTTGGTTCTACCGCTGTTGGTAAGCATGTCTACGAGCGCGCTAGTAAATCTGGCAAACGTGCCCAGTGCATGATGGGCGCTAAAAATCATGGCGTTATCTTGCCTGATGCCAATAAAGAACAAACGCTCAATCAGCTAGCGGGTGCTGCCTTTGGGGCAGCTGGTCAACGTTGTATGGCGCTGTCAGTCGTAGTGCTAGTCGGTGCAGCAGGTGAGTGGATTGATGATATCAAAGCCAAAGCAACAGGCTTAGTCGTCTCTGCTGGCAAAAACGACAAGGATTTGGGACCACTTATTTCTCCTGCCGCAAAAGCTCGCGTCGAACATTTGATTGATACTGGTGTAGAAGAAGGGGCGAGCTTGATTCTTGATGGTCGCGGTATCACCGTCGAAGGTTATGAGAAAGGTAATTTCGTAGGACCTACCATCTTTGATAATGTCACAAGCGATATGCAAATCTACAAAGAAGAAATTTTTGGCCCAGTCCTTTGCATTATGCGTGCAGCCAGTCTTGATGAGGCGATTGAGATGCTTAATGCCAATCCACATGGTAATGGCACAGCTATCTTTACTCAGTCGGGGGCAGCTGCACATAAATTCCAGCAAGATATTCAGGTCGGTCAAATTGGTATTAACTTGCCAATTCCTGTGCCATTACCGATGTTCTCATTCTCAGGCTCACGTGCTAGTAAGCTTGGCGATCTTGGTCCTTATGGTAAGCAAGCGGTGCAGTTCTATACTCAGACTAAGACGGTGACTGCACGCTGGTTTGACGATGAAGCAAGTCGCGGAGTCAATACCACTATCTCAATTTAATCGTTCATCCACTATATTTGCGATATAGCGTCAATCTTACTTAATATGTGCTTTACTAGTAGAGCAGAATTTTGTGAATGTCGTTATGTCGCTGCTATACTGTATAAACGATATTGAACTGATGACTTACTAAACTTTCTCCACCATATTTGCTTTGCAAGCACAAGGATGATTTCATGGATTTCTCATTAACGGAAGACCAAATTGCTTTTCGCCAAACCGCTCGGCAATTTGCCCAAAAAGAGCTAAAGCCGAACGCGGCTGAGTGGGATCGTACCTCACATTTTCCAGTTGATGTGATTAAGAAGTCAGGAGAGCTGGGCTTTTTGGGACTGTATACCAATCCAGACTATGATGGTCTAGGGCTACCGCGTTTGGATTCTGCCATGGTGTTTGAAGAGCTGGCATGGGGAGATACTTCAGTTGCCGCCTATATGAGTATTCATAATATGGCAGGTTGGATGATCGGTGAGTATGGTAGCGATGCACTATGTAAAAAGTATTTGCCAAAGATGGTCAGCGGTGAGTGGCTTGGCAGCTACTGCTTAACAGAACCCAATGCAGGCTCAGACGCAGCATCATTACGTACCAAAGCCGATAAGCAAGGCGACTATTATGTGCTCAATGGTGAAAAAACTTTTATCTCAGGCGCAGGCTCAACCGATGTGTTGGTCGTTATGGCACGGACAGGCGGTGCCGGACCAAAAGGGGTTTCGGCATTTGTCGTCGATGCTCATAGCGATGGCATTGAGTATGGCAAAAACGAGCATAAAATGGGCTGGAAAGCACAACCAACGCGTGCTATTAGCTTTAAAGATGTCAAAGTGCCAGCAGAAAACCTAATCGGTGAAGAAGGGCAGGGCTTTCGTATTGCGATGAAAGGCTTAGATGGTGGGCGTATCAATATTGGTATTTGTGCCGTCGGTACCGCGCAGTCAGCGCTAGAGACTGCGACCAATTATGTACAAGAGCGTAGTCAGTTTGGTAGCCCAATCGCAAGCTTACAGTCAGTACAATTTAAACTTGCTGATATGCTCACTCAAACGATTACTGCACGGCAAATGCTTTATCTAGCGGCTAATAAAGTCGACAATCAAGACAGCCAAGCCTCTACCTACTGTGCGATGGCAAAACGCCTCTCTACTGATCTTTGTTTTGAAGTTGCCAATCAAGCCTTACAGCTACATGGAGGTTATGGTTATCTCAATGAGTATCCGCTTGAGCGCCATGTACGGGACTTGCGTGTCCATCAAATATTAGAAGGCACCAATGAGATCATGCGGGTGATTGTCTCGCGTCAACTTATGCAGGATGAGGCGCTGAGCCAGTTGCGCTAATCTTGGCATTAGGTTTTTAGCAATTGTATAAAAATAAAGGACTATTTATGACGGATTATACCAATCTTAAGCTTTCAATCGACGGACACACCGCTACCGTCACCTTAAACAACCCACCTGCTCATACGTGGACAATGGACAGCTTACCTGCTCTTAAGCAGCTGGTTACTGATCTCAATGCTAATGACGACGTGTATGCCCTAATCATTCATGGTGATGGTGAAAAGTTCTTTTCAGCTGGTGCGGACTTAAATAATTTCTCAGACGGTGATAAAGGCCGAGCGATCAGCATGGCCATTGCCTTTGGTGAAGCGTTTGAAGCGTTATCAGCTTACCGCGGCGTTAGTATCGCTGTCATCAATGGCTATGCGATGGGTGGCGGACTTGAATGTGCGCTGGCCTGTGATATTCGTATCGCAGAAGAACATGCACAGATGGCCTTACCAGAGACCGGCGTGGGACTTCTACCTTGTGCTGGCGGTACGCAAAACCTCCCTTGGCTGGTGGGCGAGGGCTGGGCTAAGCGCATGATTTTGTGCGGTGAGCGTGTTGATGCCGATACAGCCTTACGTATTGGCTTGGTCGAAGAAGTCGTGGACAAAGGCACAGGACTACAAGCAGCACAAACGCTGGCACAAAAAGTCGCTAAACAATCACCTGTTGCCGTCAGTTATTCTAAAGAGCTTATTCAAGCAGCAAGAGACAACCCGCCTGCACAAAACCTCATCCATGAGCGCGAGGCTTTTGTAAAGCTATTCGATACCGAAGATCAGCGCGAGGGCGTGCAAGCGTTTTTAGACAAGCGCAAGCCTACTTGGCAAAATAAATAAATCCAATCAATCCACTTTTATTCTAATATTTTTGTTTTCAAACTTGATAGGTCGATTTTATGACAGTGACGGACAATACTAATAATCAAAATTCCGTAGAAAACATCACACAAGAAGCGCCAGTATTGTTCGATACTGAGCCGACAGCGTGTGGTCATCTAATTGGTATTATGACACTCAACACACCCAAATCTCTCAATGCGCTTAGCGTTGAGATGTGTCAGTTACTAGCCCAGCAGCTAGAACAGTGGGAAAGTGACGATCAGGTAGTAGCACTCATCTTAAAAGGGGCAAGCGATAAGGCGTTTTGTGCTGGCGGTGATATTCGTAAGCTGTATGACAGTATGTCTACCAGCGCGCCATTACCCAACCCTTATGCAACTGAGTTTTTCAGCCATGAGTATCGCTTATATCGGCAGATGCACTTTTATCCAAAGCCATTAATACTCTGGGGTGATGGCATCATTATGGGTGGCGGTATGGGACTGATGGCTGGTTGTAGTCATCGAATGGTTACTGAGCGCACCCGATTTGCCATGCCAGAAGTGACCATTGGCCTGTTCCCTGATGCATCTGGCAGTTGGTTTTTGCAACGTATGCCAGCGAAGACAGGGTTGTTTTTAGGACTTACTGGTGCGATGTGTAATGGCAACGACGCACTATTAGCCAATCTTGCAGAGTATGGGGTCAATAGTAATGATTATGATGCCATCATCCAGCGTCTAAAACAGAGCAATTGGCAAGCAGCAGTTGATAGCACAGATAAATGTCATCAGCACAGCGCTCATAGTATTGCTAGCCGTGCATTAGCTGCGCAATCAGGTGCTGAATTACCTGCTAGTAAACTGGCGACGTACTGGCAGCCTATCCAGCAGTTGATGAACAGTGGCGGACTGGGAGATATCGACGCGATCCTACAAAGCGATGAAGCATTAGCAAAACTAGATGAAGACTTTGCCAATGACAGCTGGACACAGCGTGCGGTGAGCACTTATCGTCATGGCTGTCCTGTGACCATTGCTTTGACGTATGCGCTTTATCATAAAGTTGCTGACTTATCGATAGAGCAGGTTTTGTATCTAGAGACCAATGTGGCGGTACATTGCGCCGCCAATCCTGACTTCAAAGAAGGAGTACGCGCATTATTGATTGATAAAGACCGCACGCCTAACTGGTCACGCTCGTTAGCGGACTGTCTCAGTATCGAAGGGCAAGAATACATACATCAGCATTTTACCAACCCTTATGCTAAAGATGAGCATCCTTTGGGCGATTGGTTGGGTGATGAAGCCTTGGGCAGTCAGCTTGTGCGCTAAAAGCTTATAGGCTCATTATAAGAATCAGGTATAAATTAAAAAACGTAAAACTATGTGTAGCACTGTCTGCATAAGCAATCATCAAGGAGCGATGAGATGGGTACAAAGGATACAGATTTAAGTAACACAGAATCAAATACTACTACGGCTGATAATGATGTTAAGCCAAATATCGCCTTTATTGGGCTTGGTAACATGGGCGCACCGATGGCAGAGAACTTGCTAAAAGCTGGTTATACGCTATCTGTCTATGACTTATCTGCGGACGCAACTCAGCGTTTAGAGCAAGCGGGTGCTAGCGTTGCAGATAGCCCTAAAAGTGCTGCGAGCAATGCACAAGTAGTCATCAGCATGCTGCCTGCTGGCAAGCACGTCCACTCTGTCTATTTAGGTGACAGCGGTGATAATGGTTTGTTGGCAGAGTTACCCAAAGGTACGTTGGTCATCGATAGCAGTACCATCGCTGCGGCTGACGCAAGATTGGTGGCAGAGGCAGCAAGTAAGCTTGGGGTAGACTTTTTGGATGCCCCGGTCTCTGGCGGTACGGGCGGCGCCATCGCTGGTAGTTTGACTTTTATCGTTGGCGGCAGCGTTGAAGCGTTTGCCAAAGCTGAGCCGATACTTGCCGTCATGGGCAAAAATATTTTTCATGCAGGCGAGCATGGCGCTGGACAAGTTGCCAAAATTTGCAACAATATGCTACTAGGGATACTAATGGCAGGGACGGCAGAAGCGATCAATTTAGGGGTCAAAAACGGCTTAGATCCTAAGGTCTTATCAGATATCATGCTGCAAAGCTCAGGGCGCAACTGGACGCTTGAGGTCTATAACCCTTATCCAAAAGTGCTAGAAAATGTCCCTTCTAGCAATGGCTATAAAGGAGGGTTCATGAGCAAGCTTATGCAAAAAGATCTTAATCTTGCCATGCAAACCGCAAAAGACACTGATGTCGAGACGCCAATGGGCGCTAAGGCCACAGAGCTCTATGAAGCGCATGCACGCGATAATGGCGACAGGGATTTCTCTAGTATCATGGCCCATCATGATCATTCAGTATTGTCTTAAACCTATCTAGTCGTCTTAAGACAGTACGTTGCTCGTTCATGCAACATTGCACAAAAAAGGTCTTCATTATAATAATAGTGAAGACCTTTTTTATGTAGGACACAAAAGCTAACTTTGTAACTCATAAACCAATGCTTGTATATCCTGCGCTGCTGTTTGCAAGCGTGGTACATGTGCGAGTAGCTCATCTAAAGACACTCGCACAGTAGGCGCATGCACATATAAAGATGCCAGATAGCGCGATTTTTTGTCTAGGATGGGTACTGATACCGCCACCATCTCTGAGATAAATTCTTCATTATCTACACCGACTCCTGTCTTAGCAATATGATCAAGTTCAGTATTTAACGCATCAATATCTATAATAGTGTTCTTGGTAAATTTATTTAATGTTAGATTGCTTAGCATTTTGCGCCGACTCGAAGCCGACAGTTGGCTCAAATAAAGTTTGCCAGTGGCTGTACACCACATAGGAGATTTGGAACCAACAGGTAAGTATATTTGTAGGGGCAATGAGGTTGTCACACGATTGGTATAAACCATGTTCATGTGATAGGGAATACCGATACCGCAGGTCTCTTGAATATCCTCAACCAGTTTTTGCAAAATAACTTCACGCTCATTAAAGAACTGACGCTGTTGCCATAATGCCACGCTCAAATTGCGCACCCGCTTACCAGGAATGATGCCGCCACCAATATCAACAGCTACAAACCCTTCATCGACCAAATTTTGGATCAAACGATGAATCGTCGGTTTTGGTATATCAAGCTCTTGAGATAGCTCAAGTGGAGAGATGGGTTTAGGTGCATAGGATATCTTTTCTATAATCTCTAATACACGCGTAATTGAAGATACTTTAGGCATATAGGTAGCTTAATAATAAGTGGTAGATAACATTATGTATCGTACGATTAGTCATGCTAACGATTTGAAACGGCTATCATAAACAAACGCTATGATTTATATTATAAAAGAAAATAAGTTGTAAATGTCAGAGGTATCACAAACTTTTTTTGAGAGCAACTATTGATACATCATCTGACAAATCACAACAAACAGAAGTAATAAACTATATAACCGTTATTGAGTTAATTTGTCAGGTAAGACATCATGTTTACATACTTTGCAGTACTGTTGCACAAGCTTTTAGTATTTAGAGTGTATGTATGCATGCTTTTATTTACTTTGAGAGTATCGTGTAACGGCAGGGCGATGTTTTACAGGTTCGTGTAGCAATTATTACAATTTCTATGCAATCTTTACATAATGGCAAATAAAATGCCTCTATTGAGGGGTGACTTTTGGAGCCAAAATTGTTTTAATCTGCTCAACAAAACGATTGTTTAAAATACAGAAGAAGTAATCGTTTTTTTGGGGCTAGTTATTTCATATCTTTAGGAGAACAACCATGAAAATTATTAAACTAACTGCAATATCAGCCGCTGTCCTAGCGTCGACTGCTGCTTTAGCCGCTGAGCCTGTAATCGTTGTAGATGACACTCAAGCTGCAACTGCAGATGCTGTCGTATATGAAGCTGAGCCTGTAGCTGTTGCCTATGACGCAGAGCCAGTAGCATATGAAGCTGAACCAGCTCCTGCCGCTTATAACAACGACGCTGGTATCGTCCGTAACACTACTGGTGCTATCTTCGGTGGTACTAAGACGCTATTTAACACTGCTATCAATCCAGCTGCCGTTAGCGCAGAAGTTGGTACTCTAGGTTATGGTGCTAACGTAGCATGGAGCATTAACGACAAAACTGAACTACAAGCTGGTTGGGCAGGTGGTGATGTTGCTGACCTTTTTGGCGGTGATTTCGATGCAAACGATGTAAATTATGATGTGGATGCTGACTTTAGTAACCCTTATATGGGCGTACAACTACGTCCTGCTGGTAACTGGTTCACAATGGGTGCTGGTGTTATCGTCCCTGATAACGATATTGATGTAACTGCTAATGCTGAAGGTGGATTTTTCGAAATTGATGGTCAGGATTACAACGCTGCTGACACTGGTAATTTAGAAGGTAGTTTAGAGCATCGTAATAAGTTAGCCCCTTATGGTACTATTGGTTTCCGTCCTAATATCGGCAATAACTGGGGTGTGTTTGGCGAAATTGGTGCAGCTTACATGGGTAAGACTGATGCTACCGTTCGTGCTACAGATCCAGATAGCGTAGTTAGATATACTGACGAAAACGGTAATAACTTAGTTACTACTGCTGGCGATGTTGCTAGCCGTGCTGAACAAGAGCTAGAAGACAAAGATTATTTAGAATGGTTCCCAATCGTTAAAGTTGGTGCAACTTACCGCTTCTAATCTAATGATAGTCTAACTATTGTTGTTAGAAGAAAAGTAAGTGTATAAAAAACGATCCTTTTTAGGGTTTAAAATTTTTTTTTTTTTT